>CAZFNE010000482.1:0-2224 GCA_964520335.1 uncultured Methanosarcinales archaeon
AAAAGCAGTTCTATAATATTGTATAGTGGTAGAGACTCAGATAACAAATAGTGGAGGGATATAGTATGGGATTCTTTTCAGTATATTACAGCAATATAAAAATTAAATTCCAGAAAACCACATTAATCGCATGGGGCTTCTTCTGATCCCCTGATTGAAAGGCGGTTCTATAATATTGTATAGTGGTAAGATTCAGATAACAAATAGTGGAGGGACATAGTATGGGATTCTTCTCAATATATTACAGCAATGTAAAATTCACTTTCCAGAAAACTAAACTTATTGCATGGGGCTTCTGGCAAACTCCTGTTTAAAAATTATTTTGTCTAAAAAGCGTTCATAGCCACAATTTAAGCTTATAGAAAGCTTTCAAAATTAACCTATTTTAACCTCTGGCTATGAACTTAGCTTTTAATAAAACTTTTTTTAAAACACTTTAAGTAACAAATTTTGTCTTCATATCTAAAATTAAGTATCTAGTAAAGAACAAAATTGAAACACAGAGAAATCTCCTTGAATTAATTTTTTTGTTGATAATATTAGCGCCTGAATTGAATATATTGACCTTTATCTGCAGCATAATCAATTAAAACAATATAAATTAAAAGAATAGTCCAAAGAAAAGGGATAAAACCAGGAGTGTAAGCTTTGTATTCAATAGATAAAAATCTCTAAAAATAATTAGGCATAATAATTATTTTCTCTTTTATTTATATGTTCCCATTAAGTTGGCTTGCTTTAATTAAAATACTTAAAGATGTAAAGCTTTAGAAAGGATTCTAATCTTATAAAAAATAAAGGAACATATCTAAGCAAAACGATTTTTCTTTTTTAGTTCTTTTTAAACCAGTTTGAAGTTTAAATAAACTTATATTGCTGCCAGAAAAACTATATATCTCAACTTCAAACACTGAATATATGCAAAGCTTAGAACTTTTTTCTTTATTACAAAATCAGCAAGCTTTTTTTCAAAATAGTTCTGAACTTATCCTTCGGAACCTTTGTTTTTCTACTAATGAAAGAAAAATTACCTTTATCTCTGGCCCTGCACACTCAGGCAAGACTTCTTTTTTAAAACAAATTGCAGACAGCCTGAAAGGTATAAAAATCTACATAAATTTTGGAGATATGCAGTTTCATCTTCTTGACTTTGGAAACCTTCAGCCTTTTGAAGAAGCTTTATGCAGAATCTGTCAGAAAACGGAAAAAACCGATTCTGAGCCTGTTTATTACTTCCTTGACGAAATTCAGAACCTTCCAGGCTGGGAAGCCTGGGTAGAAATGCTCTGTAAAGAGGCAGAAGGAGTTTTTATAACATTTACAGCTTCTTCCCCCAAAATGCTTGAAATTTTAAGCAAATTTAATGGTAAATGTGAAATTTTAAATGTACTCCCCTTTTCTTTTAAAGAATGTCTGCTCATTAAAAGTGGAAGAGTGCCAAACCCTGAGCTTCTTACCCCCTCCCGAAGAGATGATATCTTGTGTATGTTCTTACAATACTTTGAAAATGGAGGTTATCCGGAACTAATTAAAAAGGGAAAAATAGATATCTGTGACGGGTACTTTGAGGAGATCCTGCAGAAGACAGCAACCAGGATCAATGTAGAGGAGCCTGACATTTTAAGGAAACTTGCTATATTTTTGATCTCAAATATGGCTTCAGAATATTCTATAGAAACTCTAAAAAAAGTGAGTACGATAGATGACGGAAAAATGATACAAAACGTTTTGGACTGTCTGGAAGAGCAATTTTTGCTTTATAGAGTTCCAAAAATTCCTCAGCTATTTGAAGATGAGGATGGAATGGATAATTCTTCTAAAATCTATATTGGAGATACAGGCTTTTTTAAGGCGGTTTACCCAAATTACCCGGACAGCCTTGGGCTTAGATTTGAGAACCTGATATTCCTTGAATTACTCAGAAGAGGTAAAGAAATATTTTATTTTAAAGGCAAAAGGGAATGTGATTTCCTGATTAAGGACAAAGACAGCAATAAAGTTTTATCTGCAATTCAAACCTCCCTTTATTTCGGAAGCCCTGCAGCAAAAGAGAGAGAACTTCTAGGGCTTGTAGAAGCCATGGAAGCATATGGACTTGATGAAGGCCTTATTTTAACAATGGACGATGAGGAGATCCTGGGAATAGAAAGTAAAGCCTGGAAGAAAAAAATAATAATAAAGCCTGCCTGGAAATGGATGCTTGAATGATTTTATTTACTTATTT
>CAZFNE010000483.1:0-2202 GCA_964520335.1 uncultured Methanosarcinales archaeon
GAAAAGAAAAATGTTGCTTTTTTTGCTGTAATGGCTCACCAGGAATCCCCTACAGTTTTTAATGATACCGCTGAGGTTCAACATTCGGAACTGGCAACCTTTTATGGGCTTTATCCTTATGGAGAAACTCCTGTTCATGATTATACAAAAAAGCGGGTTCCAAGAGCTGAGATTGAAAATTACATTAAGCTCCACGTGCCATATCTGGATTTCACTTATCCTGACAATTATGGAAGGTTTTCGGGCTCAAGTTCAGAAGGATATAAACTGGATTATAAGTATGGCAACGTTCAATTCGATGTCCTTTTTAAACCACGCATTGGGAAAACTGTTGACAGAGCAGTGGAGCCTGTTAATTTCACTACTTACGAGCGTGCCTTTGGAAAACTTGAGGGAAATGTTGTACTTGATGGCAAAAAATATAAAATTACGCAGGCTGACGGCTACTTTGACCATATGATACCTTATGCAACTGACCAGATGGTCTGGGGAATGGAAATGCATGGGTGGAGCTGGTCAGAAGTTACGACAGACAAATACCAGACTATATTTTACGGAGTAAGAGGAATTGATGACGGGTACAACGATTATACTTATAAGCATCTGACCCTTTTAAATAAAAATACAGGTGGAATAATTGCTGAATATTCCGGGGATGCTGTAACTATAGATGAAGCAAGCTGGACGCCTGTGACGATAAAAGAAAGGAAGGTTAGCAGACCAGCGCAAATAAAAATTGCAGCTCCTGATGTGGAGATTCTAATAAACTCCCAGAGCGTAGTTCAGCTTGATAAGTCTTCCTTACCTGATAATTCCCCTGCGGGCTTTGTTGATTTTATGGCTTTCCAACCAGAAACGGCAACTGTTGCCTATGAAAATAATCTCGAAAAGGGAAGCGCATTTTATGAATATATGGTTACTGATTGGGGAATAATTACTTCTTCAGGGCAGGGGGCATAAAAACATAATTCCAAATTATGAGAATATTTGTTTAGGTCAACGTATCTAATTCGCTGATTCTAATTACTCTTTTTAATTTTTATTTTTTATTCTGATTTTTAGTCTTAATTTCACCCTTTTTCTGTATACCCTTCTGGACGTTTTTCTGCATAAAAACCCCGGGATTAAATTTCAAAAATCTCAAATTTTTAAATCGCAAATTTTTATCTCGAGTCAACCCAAAGCGCTCTCATTAATTCTCTGATTGCCTCTATTTTTTTAATATTTGATTCATCATTTATTATATCAAGTTCATTAAAGGATTCAAGCGCAATTTTTGTTGCAATTGAAGCGTCATTTAAATACCTGTTTCCTGAATTACTCATAATAGTCTGAAGCGCTGAAGAGGCCTGGAAAACTGCACTTTCCATGTCTTCTTCCTTGGCATTTTTTTGAATTTCTTCAACCGAACTTGCAATACTTCTCACAGTGTTCTGAATATTCTCCTGCATGGCTACCACGGCCATTTCTTCAAGCATAAGTTCTGCTCCTACTGCAGCATCTTCAAGACTTTTTTGAGCTGTAAGCTTTCCCATATCTCCAAGGCAAGAGATGCATATTGCAGTATTTTCAGACACGTCAGGAGCTTTTATTTTAACAACTGCTTTTCCGATTTCCCCTAGCCCGATTATAACGGCAACAGCTTCCCTTTCATTATTAAGATGAGCTGCAGTATTCCCGATTTTCCCAAGCATAGAAGCTGCGAGCTTGGCCACTGTTTCCATTTGCTCTTCTGCAGCTGCTTTCCCAATTGCTCCAAGGGAAAGTAATACTTTTACAGTTATATCTTCGGTATTTCGCTCAACGGAGTAATCCAGAAGCTTTCCAAGCGCCCTGATAGCATTGACTGCTGCGTTTTCCATTCCCTGGATAGTAGCGGCTTTTCCTATCTCTTTTATGGAAGTTACATTTTTCTCAGCTTCCAGCTCGTTTTTCTCATCCAGGTATCCAGTGCCTGTTTCTGTCAAGAAATTAAGGGCCTGAGCTACTCCTTCCTCAAAGTTCTCACTAATAGCACTCAGTCCCAGGTTCAACATTTTATCCCGTTCTTTTGACAGTAAATCGGACATAAACTCCTACCCCGTGTTATTCCCATTATAAATCTGAGTTTTAATCGATATAACTATAAGATTCTGCTATACTTCTAAATTTGCTTTTTAAATTTTTCTTATCTCATTCTATCTAATTCTCTTACTTGCAAAT
>CAZFNE010000484.1:0-2193 GCA_964520335.1 uncultured Methanosarcinales archaeon
AGAAAATCCGGCCGGTAATATACTCCACAGGAAACAGAAGCTATTACGGGATTGGTAAATCCCTTGGAAATGCCTATACAATAGGAAAAGAAGTCTGAATGAAAATAACAGATAAAAGTAAAAAATTTAAAATTTATTAGAAGGGTGCCTGGAAGTTCTAAAAGCAATAGATGTGATAGGCAATACAAATAAAATTAAAAAGGAAAATTAACCAGGATATTGCCTTTCCTTCTTTGATATTCTCTTTATGGAAATCCTCATAAAGCTATTATTTTTAACAGCTATCAGGCAGATTTATTGCAATAAATTTCCTTTTTCATATTTTTCCAAAGGCCTTTTTAGCCACGAGTTTCCAGCCATTTAAATCCCGCCCTTCGAATTTTTCTGCAACCTCTTTAAGCACTCCAGAAATATCCAGATGTTGAGGACATTTTTCTTCACACTGCCCGCACTCCACACATTGGGAAGCGTAACCGGAAACGTTTCCTCTTATAATTCCTCCGGGTTTTGCCGCATACATAAGTTTTGCTTCTTTTTCGTTGCCAGAAAGATGAAAATTATCATAAATTTCAAAGCAATATGGGATATCCACACCTGAAGGACAGGGTATACAGTATCTGCAGCCGGTACAGCCTGTTCTCATAAGTTTCCTGTACTTTTGCTCTACTTTGCTTATAAGCTGGAGTTCAGCTTCTGTTAGGGAATTGGGATAAGCTTCATTAGCAATTTTCAGGTTTTCTTCAACATGAGTCTCTTCATTCATTCCTGAAAGCACAACTGTGACTTCTGGATGGTTCCAGACCCAGCGAAGAGCCCATTCCGCAGGAGTACGTTTTATTTCTGCCTGATTCCAGAGTTCCTGAACTTCGGGAGGCACAGGATTTGTTAATTTTCCTCCGCGCAGGGGCTCCATAACAATTACACCAAGGCCTTTTGAAGCCGCATATTTCAGACCCTCTGTTCCCGCCTGATTTGTTTCGTCGAGGAAATTATACTGGATCTGGCAGAAAGTCCAGGGATAAGCGTCTACAATGCGCTTAAAATCATCAAGAGAACCATGAAAAGAAAAGCCGGGGTTTATAATTCGCCCATCCTCTTTTGCTTTTTCAAGAAAGTTAAGGACTTCAAGTTCTTCCATTTTCTCCCATAGGATTCCAACCAGCCCATGTATAAGATAATAGTCAATATGATCCGTTTTGAGCCTTGCTAGTTGGGCGTTTAAAATCATGTCCAAATCTTCTTGATTCTTAATAACCCAGGAGGGGAGCTTTGTAGCAAGTTTAATTTTTTCCCTGTATCCGTCGGCAAGAGCACGTCCTAGAAAAGGTTCGCTTTCTCCCATATGGTACGGCCATGCCGTATCGATATAATTTACGCCGTGGTCAATTGCATAACGGATCTGGGAAGTAGCTCTTTCTTCGTCTATAGTGCCGTTTTCTTTAATGGGCAGACGCATGCATCCAAAACCCAGGATAGAGAGCTCATCTCCATTTTTCTGCATTTTTCTGTAGAGCATTTCGATTCCCTTAAGTATAATTTAAGTTGTCGTTTTGTTAAGTTGTTTCTTCTATTTTTAAGGGTTTCGAAGAATTTCTATTAACTTAAAATGTGTTTAGCTTCTAATTCTTCCAAAGGTTTTTCTTGCAGCCTCTTTCCAGTTTTCAAGATCAGTGCCTTCAAATCTTGACGAAATGATTTCAAGCAGGCTGGGAATATTTAAATGCTGAGGACATTTTTCAATACATTGCCTGCATTTTATACACTGGGAAGCGTAACCTATAACGTCTCCTCTTATTATCCCACCTGATTTTGCTGCATACATGAGTTTTCCTTCCTCCTCATTGCCTGAAAGGAAGAAATTATCATATACCTCGAAACAAGTGGGGATATCTACTCCAGACGGGCAGGGCTGGCAATAACCACAGCCTGTGCAGCCCGTATTCATGAGTTTACGATATTTTTGTTCAATCTTATCAATGAGTTGAAGTTCAGCTTTATTAAGGGAATTGGGATAGGCCTCATCTGCGATTCTTAAATTCTCTTCGATATGCTCTTTTTCATTCATGCCTGAAAGCACAACAGTAACCTCTGGATGGTTCCAGACCCAGCGAAGAGCCCATTCCGCAGGAGTACGCTTAATTTCTGCCTGATTCCAGATTCTTTCTATCTCAGGAGGAATCATTTTCGTGAGCT
>CAZFNE010000485.1:0-2182 GCA_964520335.1 uncultured Methanosarcinales archaeon
ATCCTTTTACTTTTTAATAGCTTCAAAAAGCAGGATCAAAGGGTTAAGCTTGCTGGATATCCTTGCAGGAGTTTGTGCGTTCGAATCTCACCCCTCGCATCAATTCAAAAAAAATTATTAAATTGAATACAAATATTTATGTTTTGGTTAGACTTTGATTAATCAGAGAGCCATAGAAGCCTGGGATCTAAAAAGCCATGATGGTGGTTTTGGTAACTAAAAGCCTGCAATAATGATATATAACCCTAAAACAGATAATTCAGCGCACACAAAAAGAGGATTTACAATGGCAAAACCTATTGAACTAGGGCTTGTTCTTGAAGGAGAGGACGCAAAGGAGTTCTTCAGGAACGAAAAAAACCCGGTAGTATCAAAAGAACTCATAAGACTGTTTAGACGCGGAAAGAAAATATACGAGAATAACAGGTTTTAATTTTGTCTTCTATTATTCCAGACTCTGAACTTATTATGGTACCTCTTGATAAAAAACATAATCTTTTTCCTTTTAACTGTTCAAGCTCAGAATTGAATGATTTTTTGAAAAATGACTCTTTATCTGATCAGAATAATATGATCAGTAGAACCGGTTTGTGTTTTTGGAAAGACGAATTAGTAGGTTATGTTGCTTTATTAGCAGATACAATTGAAGCTAAAGCCGTGATAGACGGACTAGAGCGCTATGAATACCGCAAATATCCCGGAGTTAAAATTGCAAGATTGGCAGTAGATTCAAGATTTGAAAGAAAAGGAATAGGCACATATCTGTTAGCAGCTGCCATAGGTAAAACGCTATCCGTTTGTGAGAGCATAGGATGCAGATACCTTCTTGTTGATTCGAAAAAGAATTCAATCGGCTTCTATCAAAAAAATGGGTTTAAACTTGTAGAGAAATATAAAAACCGGGAATTTATTCCAATGTATCTTAATCTACAGCCGATAGTTGCTACAGTTGAAAGTTCAGATTTTGATGAATCAGAAAGCGCTTGAAGCACCAAGATCTAAAAAGCCATTGTAGCGGCTCTGCAAATCTGCATAACATAATATTGGGCCCGAATAGCCTACATATTTTTAGAGAGTTGATAAGGAAATCTCTGTCATTCTGCAAGTCTAAAGTGTGCATCTTACGGTGACAATTAGGGCATAAAGCAACAGTATTCGTTTTGTCATTAACCCCACCTTTTGAAAAAAATAGAATGTGATGAACTTCCAAAAAATGAGTTCCATTTTTTCTAAAATGGGGCTAAATACCACAAAGTTGACAATACCCATTAGCTCTTTTTAACGCAAGAACAGAAAAGTCAGGATCCCGGTCGTATTGTTCGGGCTGGAACTCTCTGATCTTCAATTCGATAGGTACCAGACAGTTAAGCTTTGCGGCGGATTTCAGGCAGTTCCATAGATTCAACCATATGAGTATCCTGTAAAATTGTCTCGACATAGGAGTGCATTTCTCTCAACGCTGTTGAGAGTTTAGGCGGATTAAATACTATCGGGAAATATGATTTCTTTAAGTTTGCTTAATCCAGTTTGATGAAGAATATCAAGAAATGTTCCCTTAGCAAGTATTTTATGTAAAGGAACAACCGTTCTGTAAGTTCCTTCATTAGCGATTTTTTGAATTGATATGTGACTTGCTTTGTGTCTCACGACAACAATTTAGCTTCCTCCAATGCATATTCACAAGTTCCTTTCCGGATACAACTGGTAATTTAAATATTGGCAACTTCTGCAAAGGTATGATTTGGAAACTTGCTGTGGAAGGTCTTCAGTCCCGAAGCTCTCAATGTACAGTTCTATAGCTTCTTTGATATTTTCTTCGGCTTCTTCAAGGGTTTCACTCTAGAAGTCACATTGATTTCGGGACATCTTGCAATAAAGAAGTCGTCTTCTTTTGTTATAGCTATGAGAAATTGTCTCGTGGTCTCTCAAGGTTTAGTTTTCAGATATTTTTCTTCAAATACTTGTTGCAGTTTCCACTCTGGAAATAGCTTTATAATCCCAATTTTCAAGTTCTATCACAGACAAATTAGCATATAAAGGTTTGAAATTATATTTCCTTCATTCCTTAAGCATGATGAAAACGAGAAGGTAAGACAAAGGATTCCAGAAAAGTTTCCGAGGCCGACATATCCCCCAATGTTAGAAGCTAATATGGAAGGATCAGAAATGGACTTTTCACCCG
>CAZFNE010000486.1:0-2180 GCA_964520335.1 uncultured Methanosarcinales archaeon
ACTGGTGGCTCAGGCTCTGGATTGAACCCAAAATGAAATTGCTTGAGTAATTGACAGCCTCAGAAACAATATCCATAGCCTTTTCCTGTATCTTCGTTTGGAGAGCACCAGTAGTAATATCCAGCCTTGAAAGATAATAAGTGAGAAATTGACCACCAGACTGAATAGATGAAATAATAGATGCCTGGCTAAGTAAAAGCTGCTGGATTTCACCAACTATTACACTCAGAAGAAAAAACAGTGGAATCAGTACAACAAATATTGAGATAATTATAACCAGGGCTGCTGCAAATTGATTTTTAATTTTACATCTCTTCACAAAAAAGTGATAAAGAGGTCTGAACACAATATAAAGGATAAAAGCCCCAAAGAAATAATTTAGATACGAAAGCGTGGCATAAACAATAACTGCAGTAAGAATGATGATGATTAGCAGGGCCAGCGCCATTTTTGCGATTTTTTCCATAAATTCTCAATTGGATATTCTAATATAAAAAATATAAATTCAACAGTCTTACCTTTCGGCTAAAAAACTACACTTATAATATCTTCTGGGGGCTGCAAAAATGAAGTTACTTCGACATCCAGTAGCTTCAACCAATTTTCCATTGGTCTTCACATTTTTCCTTAACGAATCCAAATGGTGTTTTATCAAGGCATACATAGAGCATTCTATTTCACCAATCTTTAGAGAATACCAACCTATTGATCAGTGAAGTTTTTCTTTTTTTTGCTTTTTCCCATATTTTAAATCCTCCGTAATGAAGCAGATATAGAAATCCTATTATGCTGCTGATTCCATAAGAAATAAATCGCTCCAAAAGAACGAAACTGCTTGCAGATGCAAGGGATAACCCAAAATACAGAAGCAAAGAGATGAGCCCTCCTTCAATTATTCCAAGGCCACCGGGAGTTAATGGTAGAGCTCCGAGCAGGAAAGACAGGATTGAAATTGTTACAATCGTATTTAAAGAGAGGTCAATATTCAGGGACAAAGCAACCAATTTGAGACGTATTATATCAAGTATCCACACTCCTCCAGATAGAAAGAGAACAGGAATAAACGATTTTTTGAACAGTTTCCAGTTTTGATACACAGTCTTAAGGAGGAAAGTAAATTTCGCTCGGAAAAACCATACTATCATTCCTGCTACCAAGAAGACTAAGAATAACAGATGGATTGATTTTAATGTTAAACTATCCACCAGCGGTAGGAATCTAATCTCTAAAGAGGGGAATGAGTATAGAATATAAGTTAATAAGAGAGCAAGAGGAATTGCTTCAACCAGTCTTTCAAAGAAGATTGTTTTAAAAGCGTTGGTATAGCTTATCCCAAAGAGTTTATTGGCCCAAAGTATTCTGAAGGATTCTCCTGCTGCCATATTTCCTCCCGGAGTGATATTATTTACAAATACTGCTCCGAAATAAATGGGAACAAGACTTGTGGCTTTTAGATCATAACCAACACAGGAAAGAACCTGCTGCCAGCGGACTGAAAATAAGTATACACTTAGCAGGTATACTAAGACTGCCAGAAAAACATAACGTATCTGAGTTTCCCTGAGTATTTTCAAGATTTCTTCTAGAATAGGTGCAATATCTAGCCAGTAAGTACGAATCAAAAATACCCCTGCTGTGAGCAGTAAAAGGACTACGATGATTTTTGCCAGGGTTCCCATGTTCAAAAGCATACCTCACAAGGGTTCAGAGTGGAATTTTGTTAGAAGCAATTTTTCCATTTAGTTCTCCTAAACTCAGAATTTTCTTTTTGAACTTTACGTTTCGAATAATTCGTTGAATTTTTGATCCTAAAAGCAAACCTTAATATTTTTAATGATAAAGAGCAAGTTTGGAGATATACGCTTGTTCTCCACCTTATCATGAGCTTTTTGGACCAACTTTGCTTTGAATTATGTAAACGCAGTGAGTAGTGGAACAAAAATTATTCCAGGCATCACAAACTGAAGTTCTCTTTTACAACCAACAAATTTCCAAAAAGTATCCCAAAAAGGGATGAAGTTATCCCTAAAATTTCCACTTGTATTGTAGCTAATGGTTCAAACATATGTTTTTCTTCTCTTACAGCGCCAACATCTATGTGATAAGGAATACAGTCTGGTTATGAAGTAAAGCTTTTGGTATAAAAATCAATGAGCGATAATGACGGGGATGAATGTAAG
>CAZFNE010000487.1:0-2164 GCA_964520335.1 uncultured Methanosarcinales archaeon
GCCCTTTCCCGGAACTTTTACTTTTTTCCAGGTTCGTTTCCGAATTTTCTTCTATGAATTTGCCTGCGGTTTTTACAGGTTCCTTTTCCATACTCATATCGTTTTCAGAAGGAATTTTAAGATTATCTAGAGGTTCAAGCAAAGCTTCTTTTGCAAGCCTTGCTGCTGCATCAAATGAGCCTCCTATTCCTATCCCAAGTACAAGCGGAGGACAGGGCATCCCGCCGGCATTCAAAACAGTTTCAAGCACGAAATTTTTAATGTTTCCGATCTCTGTAGGATTTAGCATTCGCAAAGCACTCATATTTTCCGAGCCTGCCCCTTTTGGGGCAAAAGTAACTCTTAACTGGTTTCCAGGAACTATTTTCCAGTGGATATCTGGAATTCCAGGCCCTGTATTATTCCTGCTGTTCTCCCGGGTTAGAGGGTTTACAGCATTAGGGCGAAGCGGAATCTCTTTTGTAGCAAGAATAACAGCTTCTCTTATCGCAGCTTCAAAGTCAAAGCTTGCTTGAAATTCAGCCCCAAGCTCGACAAAAAAAATCATAATTCCAGTGTCCTGACACATGGGTATGCCATTCTTTTCCGCAAGCTCGATATTCTTCAGGATAGCCTGGAGCTGGAATTTTGCAACCGGACTTTCTTCTGAAGCTTCGGCTCTCCTGAGCGCATTTACTACATCTTCAGGGAGCTCGATTTCTGCTTTTCGCAAGAGATCTATTAGAGATCGGATAAAATCTTCACGACTGAATTTTGAAGCCAAAAAATCACCAAAAATGACCAGGTAATAAAGAATGGATGAAGTTTAGAACTTTAAGTTTCAAGTTCAAGTTTCCCTCTATGATGTGCTTTCTTTTATTTTTAATTTCATCATAGTTATGGGTTTATCCGCTTTTCAGGATATGCGATTTTGCTCCTTTTACAGATAAAAGACTCTTCAAGGTCTGCTGCCATTTGCTGTGCAAGCGAAATTGGAATTCCCATAAGCATTAAATCAGGGGGTAGCCAGGTGTTTCCTGTAGGGTCGGCAGGCCCTATATATGCTGAAGTTTTTGGAGCGTTTTCTGCCATTCCTGCCGGATAAGTAATGAGGGGAGCACAGGTAGGCCCGCCTGGAAGTATTGTTTTAAAGAAGGGATCAGAAGAATTAAACTGAGCCAGCCCGCAGAGATTTCGGATCTGTTCACAGCCCGCAAAAAGAATTAATGATCTGGCCTTTCCAAACCCGATACCCTGGGCAAAGGCATCTGTGCAGGGGCCTACAATAATGTATTTTCCGGGAGGGGTAACTTTTCCGACCCTGTTTCTTTGCTCCTCGAAAAGCTCAGGAGTAGCCTTTAAATGCTCGGCAGCCCCGCCCCTGAAATCCGGAGTGCCTATGGTTACAAAATACTTAAGTTTCGGGTGCGGCTCGACCATTCCAGTCCAGACAAGGCCCCCAGCACAGCATTGTTCGTGAGCTGCTTCAATGTACATCGGAGGGGTTTTTTCAAAAAGAGCAGAAATATACACCGCTTTTGCAATGCAGCGATCTATACCATGAGAAGGTACAGCATTTTCCGGAATTTCATCCGCGCCATACACGCATAAAAGACGAAGCTTTAATCTCCCTGCCCGGATAAGTTTTTTCCCCAATTCTTCAATATTCAACATAAGAATTCCCCAGCAATTATCAGTAATTTGTTTTAGCGATTTGTATTAAATGCATCAAACACAAAATAAAAAGATCAGGAAATAGGAAAATCTAGAACTCTTGATAAATTTATGAATATTCGTTGCTGTTAAGATTTTATTCCTTTATCTTCCTTTATATTTCTTTACATTTCTTTATTTTATTCTTTTTTCCTTTCAGGGCCTTCTACTGAATCTTACAACCAGCCCTTTTCTGTCCAGTATTCACAATTGTGGGTCCAGTGATCTTTATTGGCAAGGATGACATTTTTGAATCGTTCTTTAAAAGCCTCGTGTAAAGCTTCCTGTTCAGGGAATTTCTTACTTTCTCTTATCGCTCCTACAAGGGTTTTCCCCATTTCCCGCGATTTTTCTAAAGCTGCTTCAAAGGCTGCAGGGCCTTCAAACATCGCACATCCTACTCCTCCAATGGAATTTCCTCCGCAGTGAACCATAAAATTATTCATAATATCAAGAACGAAATCAACATCTG
>CAZFNE010000488.1:0-2159 GCA_964520335.1 uncultured Methanosarcinales archaeon
TCAATATTTGAATTGTAGTAACTATACTTATATACTATACATACAATTTGGAAAGTAACTATCCTGATAGATATTATAAGGCACGAGAATATATGATAGGTGAAGGGAGAAATTATAAACGCCATCAATGTCCTGTAGAAGCTACGTTAGAAGTAATAGGGGGCAAATGGAAGCCTCTAATTCTCTGGCAGTTAAGAGAAGATAGGATGCGTTTCTCAGGACTTCAACAGAATATGCAGGGAATTTCTCCTAAAATGCTCACAAAGCAGCTTCGAGAGCTTGAGGAAGATGGCCTTATTCTCAGGGAAATTTATCCGGAAATTCCTCCCAGAGTTGAATACTCCCTTACTGAGTTTGGAAAAACTGTCCTTCCAGTTCTGGATGCTCTCTGCATGTGGGGAAATGAATATCTTGGCAGGGATTGTTCATCAGATATGCAGTGAACAGCGTTTCTTCAGTTTTCAGTATCATCCTAAGTTAACTATTTCAAGTTAGTTTTTTAAGTTAGTACAAAGTTAGTGTTTACAACTAAGTTGTAAGCATTGCAGACTTTCAACTTCCCATTATCTACAATTATTTGATTAATTATTTTGTTAACTTTTATGAATGAAAGATATTCAGCCTTTGATATACTCGTAAGAAATAATTTATTTCAGAGTTCCATAATTACAAACTTGCATCATTTGAGAGTTCAGGGTCAAACATATGATACAAAAAAATGGATACATGCGATATTTTACAAAACCAAATTGTTACCCAAACCAGGCAGAAGCCATGGAAAAAATCCATTCTGCACTTTTGCAGGAAAAAATTATCCTTTTTGAGGGGGCTTGTGGGACAGGTAAAACTCTAAGCGCCCTTGCGCCTGCGCTGGATGTTGGAAAAAAGCTCAATAAAACGGTTGTCATAGTTACAAACGTCCACCAGCAAATGGTCCAATTTGTAAATGAAGCCAGGGAAATTTTTCAGGAGAATGTAATAAAGACCGTTGTTTTTAAAGGTAAAACATCCATGTGCCCCGAAGAGCTCGACTACGAGGAATGCAAACTAAAAGGGGAAAACACTTATGACCTGATTGAAGCTGAGCGAGAAATCTCTTCGAAAGAAAAAGAATTGGCTGAAGCTTATGAAAAATACAAAAAATCAAAAGATATTTCCCTTTATGCCCTTAGGAGCGAGCTTGAAAAAGAACTTGAAGAAGCTCGAAAGAAAATTCAGCCCCTGAGAAACAATTCCTGTCCAAAACTTTATGAAGTCCTGAAATTCGATGAAGAGCTCTTCTCTTCCTGGCTTTTTTCTGATGTACGGAGTCCTGAGGAAGTCATGGAATACGCTGAAGAAAAAGGGATGTGCGGGTATGAACTGCTTAAAAAGGAACTCAAGCACGCCGACCTTTTAATCTGCAATTTTCATCATGTGCTTAATGCCGATATTTTTATGACTTTGCTTAAGTGGCTTGAACGTGATCCTGATGATATCGTTCTTATCTTTGATGAGGCACATAATATTGAAGCTTCTGCAAGGTCCCATTCCTCTATACTGCTTTCTGAAATAACTATTGAAAAAGCCCTTTCAGAAACAGGAGAAATTCCTGAATTTAACAGTTCTTCTGAATTCGGGGGTTCCAAAATTAATTTTCCAGTAAATATTCCTCTTGACCAGGAGTATGTCCATCGCGTTCATGCAAAAAAACTATTTTCGTGCCTTCTAACAGCCCTTAAAGATACATATGATTCAAAACTAAAGTTCGGAGAAAGAAATCTGCTTGGGAAGCACTGGCAGGACCTCCAGATAAGTGATCCTTACGAACGCTTTGACGTGCTGAAAGCGCGTTTCCTGCGAGATGTGCAGAAAGAAGGATTTAAGGATGACGAAGAAGTCTTGACCCGGCTTCGAGAAATTGGGGAATTTGGTGGCCGATTAGAGCAGATTTATGCGGAAAATTATAAAAAAGGTCTGCTTTCCGTAGCTAAACGCTCCCAGATTCGCTATGTTGCGGATTTTTTATCCTCTTATCTTGTACTTTCGGACAGGCAGAACTATTATCCAATTTTAAATGTACGCAGGGATTCGCGAAGTGACAGGGTAATAGGCAGGATGGAGCTTTTTACATGTATCCCTAGGAATGTAACGCAGCCTTTAATTGATTCTGTTTATTC
>CAZFNE010000489.1:0-1726 GCA_964520335.1 uncultured Methanosarcinales archaeon
ATTGTGGGGGAAGCAATGGATATAGAGTGCGTTTGTGGAAAACAGAGTTGCAAAAGTTAGCTGATGAAACAGGATTGGAGATTTCGGTTTGCCACTTCCCACCGGGAACAAGCAAATGGAACAAGATAGAGCATAGACTATTTTCCTACATAACTTTAAACTGGAGAGGAAAACCACTTACAAGCTACAAAGTTATAGTGAATCTGATTGCGGCAACAACTACATCAAAAGGGCTTAAAGTTAAGTGCGTGTTAGACAAGAATGAATATCCAAAAGGGATTAAAATAACGAAAGAGGAAGTTGAAGGATTAGGAATCATTCGTGATGAGTTTCACGGAGAATGGAACTACACATTCAAACCTAGAAATGTGGGCGTCACCTAAGTTATTATGTGACAGCTCCTAAGTATAACCAATGGGATATGGCTCATAAATTTATACATCCCGTTCAGAATAATTCAGAATAAATATCTTTTAGTTTTTTAATAATAACTTCATCCGGAAGAGCCTGATGCGTAGCGCATACTGATATTTTATATTCAGGATCCAGATTATATTGTTTCAAAACCCATTTTGTCGATTTATTACCTGATTTAACCTCTATCTCACCTTTGTCAGGAAAGTTAATTGTAAATGACTTTAGAGGTATTGACAGACCTTTGCCGATTGCTTTTATGTAACTTTCCTTTAGTGTCCACAGATCAAAAAAGAAATTCTGCCGATCTTCCGGACTCTTTGCTATTAACATTTTGTATTCTTCATCTGAGAAAAATTGAGCTGCAATTTCAAGTTCCACAGGTCCTATTTTCTCAACGTCGATACCTACAGGTTTGTTATCTGCTGCACAAACAATCCAATCTCCCGAATGTGAAACATTAAAATGAAAGTTGCGATTTCCCTTAAGAAAAGGCTTGCCATATTTGTTGACACCAAATTCTATTTTTTCATTGCTAATTTTCAGCTCTTCTGCTATAACATACCTTACCAGAACATCTGCCATCAAAACCCGTTTAATGTCACCAGATTTTGCAAACTTCCTGATCCTCTCCTGCTTTTCACTGGATATAATTTCCAATAGCATCCCGAATATTAAATCGTCCATTGGCTCTAAGTTATTTAAAGCGAATATTTTCATTTAAAATACCTTAAAGTAATCAATGCTTTAATAAATTACCATAAATAACTGGAAGAACCAATTTTCCAGAGTTTTTTCCTGAAAATCCCTGAACTCATCAAGAGAATCAACAAGAAATGTAGTCTGCGTGCTTCTGAAAGGTTTCAGAACTTCATTCGAGCCGGCTGTTAATAGGATGTTTCCTTTCTGAGCCAGTTCCAGGCCGATTTTCGTATAATATAAAAAATTATTTATATGTTCCACAATAATGAATGAAAAAATCATTTTTTCGGTTAAGATTCTGCTCTGGTAGGCTTACAAATGGAGAATCCTCTGATAGAAGAACTCCTAAAAATCGTAGATGAATTTCTGCAGTCTGAAAACGGAAATCTTAATGGTGCAGTTCATCTTGCCACCAATTTTTCAAAAGAAAATTCGATTTCTCCTGATTCTCTACTTGCACTATCCCAATTTTATGGTTCAAATGAGTCGTATTATTTAGCCTATATATTTGCAAAAACATGCGCAATTTTATCTGTAGAAAATATAAAAAAAGCGACTGCCTATTATTATGCGGCGTTTGCGTCTGTTTTACTAGAAAGGCCTGAAGAAG
>CAZFNE010000489.1:1736-2149 GCA_964520335.1 uncultured Methanosarcinales archaeon
ATTATAATTATGGGAACTTCCTCATGGAAACTGGAAAGTATGGAGAAGCTGAAAGAGAGTATAAACTTGCTCTGGAAAATGATCCTAAACACGTTGGTGCACATACAAATTACGGAGTTTTATTGGACAAGACGGGAAAATACGGAGAAGCTGAAAGAGAGTATAAGCTTGCTTTGGAAGTTAATCCAAATAATTCAGATGCACACTATAATTATGGGAACTCCCTCTTGATAATGGGCAGGCCTGAAGAAGCTGAAAGAGAATATACGCTTGCTCTGGAAAACGATCCTAATGCTGGAGATATACACTCAAGTTATGGAACTCTCCTCATTCAAATGAAGCGAACAGAGGAGGCAGAAAAAGAGTATAAACTTGCTCTAATATTAGAACCTGAGCGTGTGAACACACACTTA
>CAZFNE010000490.1:0-2142 GCA_964520335.1 uncultured Methanosarcinales archaeon
TCATTCCGCCGCTGAGATGTCTTGTAAGGGTGTCTCTTTTTGTTTCAAGTTCTACAAGGGCGAGTAATTCATCTATTCGGGCTTGCCTCTCAGCCCTTGGCATGGAGTAGAGCCTTCCATGATACTCCAGAATCTCCCTTACTGTCATATCCCTGTCAAGGGTCAGCTCCTGAAAAACAATCCCTATCGACTCCCTGACCTTTTCAGGCTCGGTTCTCAGGTTATGGCCTGCAATTTTTACCTCTCCTTTCTGCATAGGCAGCAGAGTGGTGAGGATATTGATTACCGTACTTTTGCCCGCTCCATTTGGCCCGAGAAAAGAGAAAATCTCCCCTTCCTTTACTTTGAAACTGATGCCATTGACTGCTTTTACTTCTCCAAAGGAATATTCTAAATTATCAACCTCTATGATGTTATCTTCCAGAGTAAGTACCTCACTTATCTTTTCCCTAAGAAGATTAAAGCTTAACTAATAAATAGATATTTTTATAAAAGCACATTTGATCTTTAATTTCAACTTTCATTTTCTAGTAAATTTTTAGGTAGAAAGAGATTAAATAAAAGTAGAAAGTTCAGGAATTTTCCCAGTCTTTATTTTATTTAAAAAATATATTTTTTTGTTTTTTCAGGTATCTTTTTATTTAGCCCTTTATTATTTTAGTTCTTTATAATAGACTTAACTTCCTGAACTGCATTATCCTTTGTCATATTTTATTTTAGATTTGCGGTTCTATTTTTTACGTCTTCCTTAACGTTTTCTTTTATAGCTCCAGATTTATTTGTTAAATTTTCTTTTACATCTTCGGTTTTATTCTTTACATTTTCCCTGGCAGTTTCCTTTATAGCTTCAGATTTATTTGTTAAGTTTTCTTTTACAGCCGCTGACTTGTCGGCTACTGTTTGTTTAGCTTCTTCTACTTTATTATCTTTAACTTCCTGTGCTTTTTGAGAACAGCCGGAGGCAAATAAAAACGTTGAAAAAAGCACTACTATGAGGAATATAGCACCAAAAGATATTATTTTCTTAACTTTTCTTCCCCCCTTTAATGTACAATTTATATTAAAGATAATCAATAAAAAGAAGCGCTTAATCCTTTATTATTTTATCCTTTAATTCTTTTATTTTTTTAATTCAAAATATAACCAGAGACCCACAAAGATATTTGAAAAGTAGAAATTTAACATTTTATGGGGCTAATAATTGAAATAGGAATAACCAGATATTAGTGATTCAAAAACACGCTTACAAATGCTTGAATTAAAGAAAAGAGATCCTCATTATAGTGGCCAACGAGAATTGTAAGGATGATTCCAGTTATTCCAGTTATAATTCGCTTGGAATCAAAAACCCACTTAGAAAATTGAGATAATTTACTAGGTTTAATCATGTATCCAGTTTCAGTTCCAGCATAAGGCATTATTTTAAGCCAGCATAGCTCCATTTGTTTTGATGAATCTTCAATAATTTTCTGAAGAGGGCCCTCTATATTAGTCGCTATCTCACTTAATTCATTGCAACATTCTTTAAAAGCTCTTCCATGATCTCTTGTTCCATGCCTTTTATATTTATCCAGATTTTGTATGCATCCCATCAGTTTATAAAGAGATTCAGTAAAGAGTTTTCCTTTACTTATACTCTTGATGAACATTTTCAGCAATAGTAATTTTGTCATTCCAATCTTTCAATTTAGTTTCGAGATTGGGCGTCTTTTCTTGTTTTATAACTGCAAGCATATAGTCAAGCATTTCTGAAAGACAAGACATCGAAATCGAGCAAGCGTTACACAGTTGACTATTTTTTGGAGACGTTTCAGCTGCTTTTTCATAGAACCCTGATGCATCCATTATACTATCAATTATTTTTGTAAATTTTTGTATTTCATAAGAGTCCTTAGTCCGGAATCTTTCAAATATGTTCTTATAAAAAGGGGCTTTAATTTCAAGTTTCCTAATTTTAGCCCTTCCTTTAAGTATGAGCCTATCCCAAAACCAAAATAATGCCGAAATAAAAGGAGTAATATTGCGGCAGAAGTGAGAGAAAATGACTTTTGGGATGAGCTCTATAAAACCTTTAGTCAAAAAAGTTGACTTAGAGCGTGTCTTAAAATTATTCTTCCCTCTTCAATTCTCGATTTTATCTAT
>CAZFNE010000491.1:0-2136 GCA_964520335.1 uncultured Methanosarcinales archaeon
CCGGGAAAAATTATGGTCTAAATAATAAGGAATTAATTAAGAATCGATACACTAGATATTCCCTGCCAAACTCCTTTTCGACATCTTTCTCTTCTTTTTTTGCCAGCCTGTAATACAGAACAAGGAGCAAACAATATAATATTATCATGGGAAGTGTCGCCCACTCAAGCATCATTCCTAAAGTTATCATAAAAAAGCCTGTATACTGGGGGTGGCGAATGTACTTGTAAATTCCACCCGTAACAAGTTTTCCCTGTCCCTCTTCCTTACTCCAATAATCCTTATGGATGCGGTTCCACCCTGAAATAACCAGTACAACGCCAATTAATGATATGAGGATTCCAATATACATTCCCCAAAAACCAATATATTGCACAAGAGTATGCCCCCATAAGAAACCCTCTGGCAGAGTATAACCGAAAAGCCAGCCAATTGCAAACATGCTGAAAGGAATTCCAAACATTTCAAGCGCAAATGCAATAATAAAAGCTATGTAAACTCCTGAAGGTTTTACCTGACTCTTTTTATAAAACGGCACAAATAATAGAAATATTGAATATATAACAATCCATAAACCTGCTGCCCACCACATTCCGAAATGTGACCAGATATCTTCTGCTACCATTTTTAAATCACCTATTTTTATGTTTTTTACTATAATGACAATTGATACTTTTTTTGGAATAACGAGCTAAATTATGATAGGCTCTTAGCGTATCCTCTAAGATTTTAGAACCAATATGAACTTACAAGTGCACTTAAATTATTGAGAACTATAAATAGTTTTAAATCATAGATCTCCCTAATACATGAAAAATGTCTTATCTCTTTGAAATTATTATCATTCTCGTTCTTATCTTACTCATTGGTATCTTTGCTATATCAGAATTTGCCATTGTTTCGGTCAAGAAAACTCGTCTCAGACAACTGGCGGTAGAAGGAGATACGCGGGCAGCAAACGCACTTAAACTCGCGAATGAGCCAACACTTTTCCTTTCAATGATTCAAATAGGGATTACCCTTGTTAGTATCTTGGCCGGAGCATTTGGTGGAGTAACGATAGCAAAGAAACTTGTCACTTATTTTACAAAATTCCCTACCTTAGATCCATACAGTGAGATACTCAGTATCATTCTTGTCGTACTTTTGATCACTTATCTTATCTTAATATTTGGAGTACTTGTTCCAAAGAGGCTCGCACTCAGTAATTCAGAACCTATCGCCCTGAATATTGCAAAACCTATGTTCTTTCTTTCATTTATAGCAAAACCGTTGGTAATCATCCTCAGTCATTCGACCGAAGCCGTGCTAAGGATCCTGAGAGTCCAGAAAATTGCTGAGCCTCCGGTAACAGAAGAAGAGATTAAATTTATGCTTGAAGAAGGAGCCGAGGCTGGAGTATTTGAAAAGGCCGAGCTTAGCATGATAGAAGGCGTTTTTGATATAGGGGATCGCCGCGTTGACTCCCTGATGACATATCGAACTGATATCCTCGCTCTCGACTTGGATGATCCCACTGATAAGAACCTGCAGAAAATGATTGAAAGTGGAAGATCTAATTTCCCAGTATATGAGAGCGATTTGGATAATATTGTCGGAATGGTGTCAGTAAAAGATGTCATGGCTAGAATGATTAAAGGCCATACTGTTAATATTAGATACTTAGTCACGGACCCTCTTTTTGTTCCTGAAGCTGTTACAGTCCTAAAACTCCTCGAACTGTTCAAGGAAACTGGAGTGCATATTGCCTTGGTCAAAGACGAGTATGGAGGCATCCAAGGTATCATTACCCTTCATGACATTCTTGAAGCAATTGTAGGTGACATTCATTCCCTTGGTGAGCCGGTAGAAACACCAATTGCGGTTAGGGAGGACGGCTCCTGGCTGATTGATGGAGATACGCCAATTGAAAAGTTAAAGGAAGTCTTGTCTGTAGTTTCCTTTCCAGAGGAGGAAGAAGGATATTACCGGACCACTGCAGGACTTATTATGTTCGTTTTACAGCAGGTTCCAAAAACAGGAGATTACATTGAATTAAAGGGACTGCGCTATGAGGTTGTAGATATGGATGGTAATCGAATAGATAAGGTAATGGTTATGCGGGTTCCCGAACCCCCCTTAGATTGAACGCTATGT
>CAZFNE010000492.1:0-2101 GCA_964520335.1 uncultured Methanosarcinales archaeon
GAATGAAAAATTACTTGCAAAAATTGGATTGAACAAGTATGAGAGTTCAGTTTATCTAACACTTTTAAAACAAGGTTCTATGGAGGCAAGCAAATTATCCTGTGTATCAAAAGTTCCTATAGGAAAGATCTACGAAGTTTTAAAAGCCCTTAAAAACTATGAGCTTGTTGAAATCCAGCAATCCCGCCCACAGCGATACCGGGCGGTGGATCCTAAAATCGCATTTAAGCTAATGTATAAAAGAAAAGAGGAAGAGACCTTCAACGAGCTCAAAATGCTCAAGGAAGCATTTGACGAAATCGAAAAGGAACTTTGCAACGACAATTCCCCACAAAATGTTGAAACAGTTTTCTGGCCTGACAGGTTTCGTAATAATGAACTAAATGAAATGGTGGCTTCATATTTTGAGAAAATCGAGCATGAAATATGCGTTGTAATTCATGTTAAGTACAAGCCTGGAAGATCAGAGCTATATGATGCCTCTACATCCATCTTTAGCAAAGCCTTTTTGAGTTTAATGCAGCGTGGTGTAAAAGTACAAATCCTGGACCCTGGATCACAATTACTGCCAGCATTAGAAGAACTTATTGATTCAATAGAAGATCCGTCATTTATATCCAATTTTAGGAATCTAATTGAAGTAAGAATTTTAGAAACCGAATACAATTTTACAATTATTGATTCCAGGATAACCCTGCTCGATATTGAAGACCAGTTCAATACGAGTAGAAACCTTGGTATGACAAGAGTACAAGACAAATCTCATGCAAAACGATTCAAGACAAAATTTGATGAGCTTTGGAAAAAGGGCGAATTGTTTTCCCTGACCTGACTTGCAAAGATATCTATAAATTTTAATTTTCTTTTTCTATTATTTTTGCCTCTTTTTCTGAAGAGGATGAGATGAAAGTAAAATCGATATTTAAAAATCTTTTTTAGTGCCTTAAAGGTTATTTTTCTTAATTGCAGCAATATTAAAAAAATATTTTTCCTATGGCTGTCTGCTTAAATCTCCGCTAATCTCAGCTAAATACATCTGTGAAAGATAAAGTTAAGACAAGCGAAATTGAAAACTCGTGATTACTGTAGATTTATAAAGGGTGCTTTACTGGGCTTGTCTTGATTGAAGTTATCTTTTCTATTGGGTGGGCTATTTTCTGATTAAAAAACATGTTAACCGAATTATGTTCTCATTAAATCAACTAAAATGAAGATTATTTATAGCATTCTAAACAAATAGATAAGGGGGAAGGGGGTAATTTTCTGGATGTACCAAAATTTAAAAGATTGCCAAGACATATTGCTATAATACCGGATGGTAACAGAAGATGGGCTTTATCTAGAGGCTTGGAAAAGCATGAAGGGTATGACAATGGAATAACTCCGGGCCTGGAGTTATATGATACATGCGTAAAAGTTGGAATAGAAGAAGTTACTTTTTTTGGATTTACTCAAGATAACACAAAAAGACCGCAAGTTCAAAGAAAAGCGTTTGTAGATGCATGTATAAAATCAGTTCAAGAGCTTTCTAAACGCGACGCTGAACTACTTGTAGTAGGGAATACTGATTCGGATATATTTCCAAAAGAGTTACTTGCATATACAAAAAGGACTAAATTTGGAGAAGGTAAAATAAAGATTAATTTTTTGGTAAATTATGGCTGGTATTGGGATTTAACGTATGCATTTGAGAATTCCTCAGATAACAAAAAAATGGTAGAAAACATTGCATCAGCAGAGATTCCAAGAATAGATTTACTTATTCGCTGGGGAGGAAGACGTAGACTCAGTGGAATGCTTCCGGTTCAAACGGTATACTCAGATATATATGTAATTGATGAAATGTGGCCAGATTTTAAGCCAGAACACCTTTATAATGCAATAGAATTTTATCAAAATCAGGATATTACATTAGGCGGATAAAACAGGCTGTTCTATACTATTTGGTTGGATTATCTCAAAACACTCTCTAATTCCTATACTTTTTTATTCTGAACTTTTGTAGTTATAGTAAAACCCGTTTTTGCATGAAAACGCAACTATTCCTGCATTAGAACTTAGAGCCTATCGGAAAAGTGTTGCAACCTACTATAACTTTTAC
>CAZFNE010000493.1:0-536 GCA_964520335.1 uncultured Methanosarcinales archaeon
TTGAATGCAAACTCCACCATTTCCTGTACTGAATGTGTTTCACCTGTTGCAATAACATAGTCATCCGATTTATCCTGTTGCAACATAAGCCACATAGCTTCAACATAGTCACCTGCAAATCCCCAGTCTCTTTTTGCATTCAGATTCCCAAGGTAGAGCTTCTCCTGGAAGCCTTTTTTTATTCTGACTGCAGCTCTGGTAATTTTTCTCGTAACAAAACTATCTGGTCTTATTGGGGATTCATGGTTAAACAGGATTCCGTTGCAGACAAACATATCATAGGCTTCACGGTAGTTTATCGCAATCCAGTATGCATATAATTTGGACACTGCATATGGGTTTCGGGGATGAAAGGGAGTATTTTCATTTTGCGGGAATTCAGGTGAGTTTCCAAATAAGTCTCCTGTAGAAGCCTGAAAGAATCTTGTTTTCTTTTCCAATCCAAGAGTGCGTATAGCTTCAAGGAGTCGAAGGGTTCCAAGGGCGTTAATTTCTGCTGTGTATTCCGGTCTGTCAAAAGAAACCTGTACATTGCT
>CAZFNE010000493.1:578-1625 GCA_964520335.1 uncultured Methanosarcinales archaeon
CCTGGCCTGTTATGCCTGTGATCAGTGCGACCTTTGTCAAGGAATCACCTTATTTCTCCCAATTCTTATGCTGGAGGAGATAGGACTTTATTATCTTAAAAACGTAGCTCCCTTTGCAAAAAGCATATCTTCTTAAACTATATAAACTAATTGATATATCAATTTATATTATTTTTTTGATCAGTTAGTTTATTAGTCTATAAAGTCCGAAAGACACTCACGGTTTTTCTTCTTGAACTTATCAAAATTGGAATTGGCTGGCTTTTGGAGACGAAACATTCACTTGCTAATTAAGCCACCAAGCTAAATCGTATTTATCAATAAAATATCTGAGTTTCATCCTAATTAAAAATTGCTTCGAAAGATATATAAATCACAATTTTAATTTAAACTAAATAATTTAAAAAATGAGAATACACCTAAAAAAAGCTGTCTTTCACTCTTGCAAACAGAGATATTTAGAATAATATCTGATAGAAAAATTATTATTGTATGTGATCATGCAAAATCGATCAATTGAAAAGGATATAATAATTGAAGTAATAAACTCTCTTACAAGGAATGCATGCTTGGAAAAGTCTCAAGATAGAAATTAAAGATTTCTACACCCTAGTCCAAAAGCTTTGTCTGTACAGCTTGAAAATTCTAGGATGACTCCTTTGAGAAGCAATGATAAGTGGCAAATCTGTGGCAGCAGTGAATGAAGATGGTTTAAAGATCAGTAACCTAAAAAACGGGTCTTCTTATAAATGTAGGGAGTCAGAGCATTATTGAAGCTGTCAAACTACTATCTTACGAGCCTGAAACTATAGAGAGTCCTGTTTTGAGCAGGAAAAACACTTTGATCTTTCGATTCTCTATGAAAAGATAAAAATGTGATAGATAATGACTTTTAAACACTTAAACGAGCTCTATAGCTACAGGAACCTCGTCTGGCAACTCGCATGGAGCGAATTTAAATTAAGATATAAAAATTCTATACTGGGTTATTTCTGGTCTCTTCTAGAACCCATGCTTATGCTCTTAGTTTTATATGTGGTCTTTTCT
>CAZFNE010000493.1:1635-2097 GCA_964520335.1 uncultured Methanosarcinales archaeon
AGTCCAGGTAGAATATTACCAGCTGTTTTTACTTCTTGGAATTATTTTATGGGGTTTTTTAAGCAGAGCTACTACCATTGGAATGTTTTCTATCGTAGGAAAACCGGGAATGGTTAAAAAGATTTATTTCCCAAGGGATATTTTTGTGATCTCCTCATGTATAACAGCTTTGCTTATGAGTATTTTTGAGTCCTTAATATTTATAATGTTCATGGTATTTTTCAGAGTACCTATATCTATTAACATTATCTATGTGCCATTTATTCTGTTATGTTTGTTTATTATATCTCTTGGTCTTTCTCTCGCACTTTCTGCCTTAAATGTATTTTATAGAGATGTACAGTTTATCTGGCAGGTTGTTTTACAGATTGGATACTTTGCAACGCCTATACTTTATACTATCGACGTTTTCCCTAAACATCTACAGAAGTTTGTTCTATTGAATCCAATAGCAAGAATTTT
>CAZFNE010000494.1:0-2088 GCA_964520335.1 uncultured Methanosarcinales archaeon
GAATGCCAGTGAAAAACAGTTATCTCTTCAGGCAGCCCTTTAAGAAATTCTGTTTCTTTTTTCTGTGATTTCTCTTTTTTTGAAGCTGGTTTGGATTCTGCTTTTATTGGAAACCAGCCCATTTCCATATATTTATTTTCATAAACCTGAGCACCAAAAATGTCGGCAAGCAATTGCGCGCCCAGGCAAATTCCAAGAACCTGTTTTCCTGCGTCTATAACCTGTTTTATGAATTCTTTTTCATTTCTCAGCCATGGATTCTCTCTATAAGTGTAAACCCCCATTGGGCCGCCCATTATAATAAGAAGGTCAAAAGAATTAATTGCCGGAGCGTTTTCTACCACGTAAAAACGAATCGATTCAATAGTGTGGCTTTGTGTTTTTGCATATTCTTCGATAGTACCTAGAGTATTTAATGGAGAATGCTGAATCACGTGGATTTTCATAGATAGAATTATAGTCTTGAATTTAAATATTTATATTTAGCTTATTTTTTAAATTAAAATTTTAATTTTTATAGTATTTTTCTAAGCAAATTGGTTAGAAAACATCCGTCATAATATAGTCAAACTATATCTTCAGATAGCGCTACTAAATATTTTTGCATATGGGCTTTTAAAATTTTTTTAAATTATCATTTAGATTTCAGTCTACTATACAAAAAATAATAGTATCTATTACTTATCAGGATATGATTTTCTTCCTAGTTTATCTATTGACCATATATAATATTAATTTACAAATCAGCACGATTACAGAAATCCAAATATTAATGCTGATATGTAAATAGATGTGTAGGTCTTTTGGAGGAGAAGAAATGAGAATAAGAGATAACTTGAATCTTGCAATTTTAGCTCCTTTTTTATTGATCCTTTTTTTGCTATTGCAAGTTCAGCGCCGTTTTCATATATCAAAAAGACTGGAGGTAATACTTTCTCCGTAACGGCATTACTGCAAACCTAAAAATTGTCAGGGTTAAACAAGCAAGACAATTAGTTTTTGAAAATAATCATTAAAGAGAAGGGAAACCTGAATGGGGCATGAAAGAAACACGGCTCTAATTTGAGACATTTTCCATCTTTTCTATATTTTCTATCTTTTTGTTTTTCTATAAAATGTGTCAGAACTAAGGGTATGGAATTATCTAGGTAGTGTAAACTACAATTCTTCGTTTTGATTTGTATTAATACTTCACTTAAAATCCATTATGTTTCAGGCTCGAAGGGAAAGCTCTATCTTATAGAAATCCATAAAGTCTCGACAAAAATAAATTTATTTATATTTCAGGACACAGTTATAGAAATGATCGAGAATGAGCTTTAACAATACTTTGCGCAGTTTTATAATCGCAAGCCTGATTACAGTTATTGCAGTGCTTGTAGAAGCAGCTTATTATGGGTTGCACCCAAAGCAGCTTTACACCTTCAATGATACGCTATACTCTGTTACAAGTCCCTTTTTCGTTAATTTTCCAGATATAGTCAGCCCACTGAATCTTTTACTGCTTGCCGCAGTATTTATTTGCAGTTTTGTACTGGCTTCGAATAAGCTGGCTAAAAAACAGAGAATGTATAAAAACGAAAGCTTATACAAAAGAGAGGAGAGGTTTTAAAGAAGAAAAATTCCGGTAAAATAATTTTTTTATTTTTATTTAGCTTTCTATTTTATTTAGTTTTAGCTTTTGACTTTTAGCTTTGATTATTGGCTTTAATTATTAACTTTGATTTTTTGCTTATATCTTTTAATTTTCAAATTTCTGAGTTCTTTAGTTTTTATCTTTTTAGTTTTAAGACCTGGTTTTCATCAATTTTTTATTTGCTTTTATTTGTATCATTCGATGCTCCCAATTGAAAAATTCCCATTGGATTATCCGAATTTCCCGATGAGAGCACTTATAGTCTCACTTGTGACCATGCCGATTACGCGGTTTTCGGAATCTATTACCGGAAGGGCGGAAATTGAATAGTCTTCCATTATTGAAGATGCAACCTCAATTTTTTCTCCGGTGTATACGTATTTTACTTCTCTTGTAATTATCTCTTCCAGGCCGGTGATTTTACAGGCAACAGCTTTTGTAATGTCCCAGGA
>CAZFNE010000495.1:0-2073 GCA_964520335.1 uncultured Methanosarcinales archaeon
TGGATTCTTGGTTTTACCCTTATACATTATTTTACAGCCTCTTTGTTCCTGAAACAGCTCGAAAGTGTTGCATTATACGGATTTATTTTGGCTTTCCTAGTACTTGGGCTTGCAAATTACAGGCTCCTCAGAGAAAAAAGCCAGAAAGCAGGCTTATCTGCCCTTTTCCTTTTTCACGTTTCGCTTGTCCTTTACTCAGGTTCAATAATTCTCAGTTCTTTTTCTTCAATTTAATTAACTATGTATAATCTCTCTTTTTATAGCCAGGATAGGAGAGTTTCAGGAGTTTCAGGAGTTTCAGGTCTTACTTCTGTGCAGCCTTAAGGTATGGCAGCGCAGGCTTCCTCCTCCTGCAAGCAGGGCTTCAGGGTGGAAAGAGATAATCTCCACACCTTCATTTTCAAGTTTATTTCTGGTTTCCTGGTCAAGGGCTGTGTCATAATGAAAAATTGTTCCGCTTTCAAGAGGGACAAAAGAGCAGGCCAGACATTTTTGTTCCGAATCCGAAACAGGAATTATCTCGAAGCCTTTTTCCCGCATAAAAATTTTAAAATCAATCCTTTCCCTGGAATCTTCTGTAAAAAGGCAGGTCTCTTCAAATGCAGGCAGATAGGCCAGGCCCAGGTCTTCGCTTATTCTATTAAAAACAGTGTCTGGATGCATGTATCGCCTGGCTTTTGGGATGCGAGTATAAATTATTTCATCAAATTCCTTCTGTATCTCGGAAATGAAGTCTTCAATAAAAGAATAAGTATGCCTTTCGGTATCTGCAATAAAAATCGTCTCTTTTGAAAGCAATAGGCAGCCTTCAAAAAAGCCTGAATCTCCATTAAATTCCTTTAGGATAGGAATTCCTAGCTTGCTGAGGGCTTCTTTTAAAACAACTTCTTCTTTTGCTCTTGTGGGGGGGCGCATTTTTGAAAGAATTGCACCTTTTCTTGAGATAACAGCGGTATCGTGTAAAAAAGTAAGATTTGGCATTCTCCTCATGAGGGCGCTGTTTTCTTCTACATAGTCTTCAAGCTCATAAATCTTGACCCCATTTGATTCGAGGAGTTCCTGATATTCTTTATGTTCCTTGATGTATCCTGAAACATCAGGAACCTCATCATAAAGCCAGGTTTTGTAATTTAGTTCATTAATTAGAGAGAGTTCTTCTCCGGGAGTATGTAAAAGCACACTTTTCAATTTTCCAAGCTCATCACACCCATAAGAAATCTCTGTCCTTGAATCCCCGATTTTATTAATTTTTTCAACCTCACACCCCATACCCAAATACCTCCCATAATTCTTTTTGTTTTTATTAAATGTTCTTTTTTGCTAGAATTATAACATTTGCCTGATCTTTGCTCAGGAAAGCTTTAACCAGTTCAAATCCACAAATCTCCAAAAATGAAATAAGCTGCTTATATGTGTATTTGTAGGTAAAGCCCATACGGATAACATCTCCTTCTTTGAAGGACAGGCATTCAGAGCCTATATTGATTTCAGAGTCTCTTAAAATGTTAAGGTTTTTTCGAGTCTTGCAGAGCATTCCAATTCTTGAATCCACGTATGCAAGCAAAAATTCAAAATCAAAATCTTCAGTGGCCATTCCATATTGAAGCAAAGGATACATATTAAAAAGCACATTCTCTTTTGAAGTGTACGTGTCCAGAATATATTTTCTTGCAGATTGCATTCCTGCCCCGCATTTCTGCGCAGGGAGAAGGCTTGCATCAAAGAAGAAAAGATCTCCCTGTTCAAGATTTTCATGGATTAGCTTCAGGATATATTCAGGATCATAATTGCAAAAAGTATTTCCAAGGATAGAGAAAAGAACCGGGAGACGCCAATATTCCTTAAGGGCAGGTAAATCTTCTATAAAACCTACTATTCCCTTTTTCTCTAAAGGCAGGTTTCGGACCTTATCGAGAGCTAAATCTACAAACTGACTGCTAACATCTACAGGATAATAACGGATTGAGACTTTTCCAGATCCGCGGGTTTCAGCTAAGTTTTTCTTCACCAGCTCTTCAAGAATAATTTTTTCTTTTTCCCCGCTTCCTACTCCTACACTTACAAAGCTCATAC
>CAZFNE010000496.1:0-2070 GCA_964520335.1 uncultured Methanosarcinales archaeon
TTCAGGGCTTGGAGTTTTCATCTAATTCTAAGTTTATTATTGTGATATATTATTATAGATATTTTATTTTTTTTATATTTATATACCGACGTGGCAAAAAAACCTATTTCAGGGCTTTTTTAAAAATTAAGTATTATTTTTATGTATTTAATAATCCCATTGAGAAATTACTCTAAAAAACAGCGTTAATTCAACGCATAATTGAGCAATGAGGTAAACCTTGGATTCTTTTTATCGTAAAAGCTTTTAAAATAGAAATACTGGTTCAGCACTTACAAGCATCCCGGTAAGCGGAAGGAAAAATTTCGATTTACCCTCTCCAGATAAAAATCAAAACCAGGAAAAGCTTCTCTGAAGGCGGCTTATACTATAAATATTGATGTATGTTGCATATATTTTTAAGGATTATATGAAATAATTTCTTTTTTGATGTCAAAAAACAAGCAAAAAACTCGATAGGTCCAATTTATTTAAGTTTTTAAACGAAAAGACCCATAAAAACGATAAATTCTCATGAACGATAAATTCCGATAAGCAATAAATTCTCATAATCTGGGTATTTCTACATTTAGAAGCCGTACCTCTATATTACTTCTTATTATACTCCTTACTATACTCCTTACTATACTTCTTACTAAGAAGCCCTACTTATGCTTCTATTTTATTGAACCAGAGTGTAAATTGGGTTCCGTCTTGCTTTTTAAGCTCTATACCTCCTTCTACCTGTTCAATAAGAATATTTACGAGTTGAAGCCCAAGGGAATCAATGTTTTGAAAATCCATTTGCTCGGAAATCCCCTTTCCGTTGTCAGAGACGGAAAGCTTGTAGCGGAAAGCATTATGAAAATCCTGGTTTTGTGCGCATTTTCCTTCTTTTTTAGAAATTTTATCCTTTTCTCCAGAGTCTGCAGTCATATGTAAACCTACATAGATTTCCCCTTTTGCTTTCTCCGGAAAAGCGTGCTTTAAAGAGTTCGTAACGAACTCGTTTACTATAATTTCCAGGGGAATTGCAGTATCCACATTAAGATGCACTTCCTCCTCCAAATCCAGTTTTAGCATAATACTATCATTTTCAAGCTTATATGAATCCAAAAGACTTAATGTAAGCTTGCGGAGATATTCCGCAAAATCGAGGCTAGCTGAGCTTTTACCTCTATAAAGTTCCTCGTGAATAAGGGCCATTGAAGCTACCCTGTTCTGACTGTCCTTAAAAGCATCAAGCACTCTTATATCTCTGAATCTTTCGGCTTGCAGGTCAAGTAAAGAGGAAATTACCTGTAAATTATTCTTAATTCTGTGATGAATTTCTTTCATTCGGGCCTTCTCTATTTTTGCGAGGGCTTTTTCTGCTTTTTTCTGTTCGGTTATATCGCGGGCAACTGAAACCGATCCAATAATACTGCCACTTACAGCATGCACAGGAGAGGAGTTAACCTGCCGATAGCGTAATTCACCAGTAGAAGGTATGCGAACAAGTTCTTCCTCATTTTTAACTACCTCTCCTTGAAGGGCACGCAAAGCCGGAAATCTTTAATAGGGCGCAAAGTGCCGTCTGGAAGATAGACATCAAGCTTTTCCAGAAACTTTCCTATCTTTATTTTTTCATCAGGATTGATATTAAACTCTTCAAGTGCTGAAGGGTTTACCAGAGCAAAATTTTCCTGAGTATCGGCAAACCAGACTTCGTCAGTGATGCTGTTGATTAGCGCTGAGAGCCGGTCCTTTTCCTGCTGGATTATAGCTAATAATTGCTCACGCTCTTTTTCTGCCCGCTTTTGCTCAGTAATATCCTGAATTGTGCCCTTGTTCTGACAGGCTTTTTTTCCTTATCAAAGACGACTTCCCCTTTTGAGTGAACTATGCGTTCTTCTCCACTTGCTGAAATTATCCTGTAGTCGACTTCATAAGAGTGCCCATTCGGATTTTTTTTAAGAACGGTATTTACGTATTCCCTTTCTTCGGGATGTACAAGACTTAAAAACAGGTCATAAGTTAATTTAAATCCTTGAGGCTTAAATCCGAAAATCCGATAAACTTCATCAGACCAGTAAACTCTATTGGCTACAA
>CAZFNE010000497.1:0-2066 GCA_964520335.1 uncultured Methanosarcinales archaeon
CTCAGGAAAATATATTTATCCCTTCTCAATATATTCAGAATAGCACATATATTTCTGTGTCATATTTTTACTTAAGGGGGAATATAATATGAAATGGCCTGCTAAAAGATCATTTTCGGGGCCCACACGCTGGGATCCATTTGATGAGATAAGAAGAACACAGGAACGCCTCAATCAACTTGTTGAAGATTTCATGCCAATGGAAGAATGGGGAGGCGGGAAAGTATTCACGCCTGCAATAGATATTAAGGATGAACAGGACAAGCTTGTAGTTACTACAGACCTTCCTGGTATTAACAAGGAAGATATCGAAATTAATCTTAAGGATGACATGCTTGAGATCAGTGCAAAAAGCGGAAAAGAAAAGGAAAGTGAAGAAGAAGGATATGTTCGTAAGGAAAGGGCATATACTCGCTTCTATCGTGCTGTCCGCTTGCCCACCGCTGTTAAGGAAGAAGGGAGTACAGCAAAAATGGAAAATGGTGTCCTTAAAATATGTCTCCCGAAAATGCAGATCGAAGAGCCCTCAAAGAAAATCCAGATTGAATGAGCTTTAAAATTTGGGAAGTAAGGTTTAAAGCCTAGATCTTTTTCAAAGTGTAAATTTTAAATTAAGACTTTACTGTGATTTTCTCACAGCTTTTAATTTTTATTATCTAATTTTTTTAACTATTTTCGAATTCCCGCCTATGAATTAGTGTTTTATTATTTTCATCTGTATATTATTGCCCAGTTTCACTATTATTTTTTGAACTTCCCTTGTAGTAGTCATAATCAAAGCAGGGCTCTACATGAATAGAGAAATGCCCGTTCCTGCCGCAAATCTCTTTTAACCTGTCTTCAACCTGTGTAGAAATTTCATGCGCGTCAACTATATTGAGATCAGGGTCAACTTCTATATGGACATCTGCAGCCATAGCATTCCCAATTTTTCGGGTCTTGAGTTCATGGAAACCCAAAACCCCTTCAGTAGATACTAATATCTCTTCAATGTTCCTGTAAATCTCCGAATCCAGAGACCCTTCAAGAAGTTCATCCAGGCTTTTATAAGAAATCTCAAAAGCTATCTTGAAGATAAGGAAACTCAATATAACTGCAGTTAAGGGGTCAAGTACTAGCCATTTGCCTCCAAGAAGAATTGCCCCACCTATTCCTATCAAAGTTCCTGCAGAAGCTATTGCATCAGAACGGTGTTCCCACGCATTAGCAATCAATGCATCACTCTTGAGTCTTGTGCCATGGAATATAGTATAACGATATAACCACTCTTTCAATATAATTGAGAGAAGTGCTACAATAAGCGTTATCTTGCTAGGCTCCGGAAGCATTTCCCCTTGAGAGAAAGAGATAATTTTCTGAAGTCCACCCCAGAAAATCCCGAAAGCTGCCGCGATAAGTACAAGCCCTGTAAATGCTGCAGCGAGAGTTTCAATTTTCCCATGCCCGTAGTTATGTGTATTATCTCTGGGTTTTTTAGCAACTTTCAAGCCAACTATGACTGCAATGTCTGTTATAAAATCACTTAGCGAATGCGCTGCGTCGGCAACCATTGCTGTACTGTGTCCCAGGATTCCAGTGGCAAACTTAAAACCTGTGAGTAATAAGTTCAATACCATAGAGACTTTTGTCACATAAGCCGCTTGAGAGTATCTTATTTCTTCAGGTTCAATCGAATCAGTACTGTTTTTTATGCTCGTTTTATCGGTAATTTCCATATTTTCTCAGTTTAAAATATTTACTTGAATATATGAAATATTATATTCTAAATTTTATACACGATAAACAGGAGCATATAACTTGGAGGTGAATAGATATAAAGATTACTAGCATACTTTTCTGCTAGGATTAAAGCGTTCTAATTCAGACTTTTCCAAGCAATTTCAGCCATAACGAGGGAATATATACATTATTTCCTTGGGCTGCTCTTTCGCTCCTTCCTCGACTTCATCCGGGAATTCTTTATTCTTAAGGGCTTCAGCTTTTGCAACATCAGGATGTTGTTTTAAAAACTCTATTGAATACTTAGTAGTTTCTTTTGCTGAAGACTGGAAAATTTCATCAATTTC
>CAZFNE010000498.1:0-2057 GCA_964520335.1 uncultured Methanosarcinales archaeon
CCTCGAAAGCGTAGAAGTGGACTATGACCAGATAGGCGGTCTCGATGAGCAAATCTTAGAGCTTCAAGAAGCAGTCGAACTTCCCCTCATTGAGCCGGAACGTTTTGCCCGCATAGGAATTGAACCTCCTAAAGGAGTGCTGCTCTATGGTCTTCCAGGGACAGGTAAGACCCTGCTTGCAAAAGCAGTTGCCCACAGAACCAATGCGACCTTTATAAGGGTAGTGGGCTCTGAGCTTGTGCAGAAATATATAGGGGACGGTTCCAAGCTTGTAAGAGAAATCTTTGAGATGGCTCGAAAGAAAGCTCCGAGCATTATCTTCATTGACGAGCTGGATTCAATTGCTGCAAGGCGCCTGAATGAAACTACAGGTGCAGACCGAGAAGTTCAAAGAACACTCATGCAGCTTCTCGCGGAAATGGACGGGTTTGATAAAAGGAAAAATATTCGGATTGTTGCAGCAACAAACCGCCCGGATGTTCTTGACCCGGCGATTCTCAGGCCAGGACGTTTTGACAGACTTGTTCACGTTCCTATGCCAGGGATAGAAGCCAGAGGGAAGATCCTCCAGATTCACTGCGAGAAAATGACTCTTGCAGGGGATATTGACTTTAAGAGGCTTGCAAAAGTCACTGAAGGCATGAGCGGGGCTGACCTTAAGGCAATTGCCACGGAAGCAGGCATGTTTGCAGTCAGGAAAAATAAGGAATTTGTAGAAATGGATGATTTCCTTGAAGCAGTAGATAAAGTCTCTATGGCTGCAGATACACAGAAAATGATGCCTTCAGCTCTCCCGGAGACAACAATGTTTGTATAAACTCACTAAAAGTCCTATGAGCCCCTCAAGGGGCTTATTACGGGAAATTTTTCTTTGAGTATTTCTTATATTCTATGCGTTTTTTATTTTATATTAAAAACCGCGCAATTAACAAACTATTTTTTTAATTCGTGCATAAACAAAGGAACGTGAATCTGGATTTTCATATTAAACCTGAGATTAGAATTCTGGGTATAGATGATTCTGCGCTCCTTAATGAAAAGGTAATGATAGTGGGAACTATTTTCAGGGGCGGAGACTGGATGGACGGGGTTCTCCGTTCTGATATTACAAGAGATGGCCTCGATGCTACAGAAATTATCAGCAACATGATAAAGAAAAGCAAACATTACGGCCAGGTAAGAGTTGTTATCCTTGATGGAATTACTTATGGTGGCTTTAATCCTGTTGACATCGAAGAATTGTATAAAGAAACCGGAATTCCAATAATAGTAATTATGCGGGCATATCCTGATTTTGAGAAAATTAAATCTGCGCTTACAAACTTTCCTGACGCGAAAAAACGCTGGGAAATTATTCAGAAGGCAGGAAAAATTGAAGAAATAGTCTTGAAAAATAAAAGCTCAATATATATCCAGAAAATGGGCATAAGTCTGAAAAACGCAGAAAACATCCTTCTTTTAACTTCAATAAGAAGTAATATACCTGAGCCCTTAAGAGTTGCCCACTTGATTGCTACCGGCATAAGCTTGGGGGAATCCAGAGGAAAGGCCTGAATGTCATAATATACTCTCTATAAAAATTTAAATAACAAGAAGAAAAATATCAAGTAAATAGAATTAAATATCTAGCCCCAGAAAAAAAGGGAAAGATAAAAATAGAGGAAACCGCCTCAAAAATATAAAAAATAAAAAAATAAACGTTTTATGCAAACAAATTACAAAAGACACCGAGTGACCCAAAATAAAAAATGAATTTTACATTTTATAAGAGCAAATATCTGGGTCAGGAAAAAAGTGGGAACATTAATAAAATACTTAAACAATACGGTATAATTTAAATGCTATAAATTTAAAACAGTAAAAATTTGGAAAATCGGAAAAGGAAAATTATTAAATCGGAAACGTATATGTGAAGATAAAAAATGCACATATTCCCCCTTTAAATGCATTTATTCTTTAACACAATATTCTAAAACACCATTCGTTAAAATTACCCCATAGAATGGAGGAAAACAGTAGTATGAGATCCATTGTGGAAGAAGCCCTTGCTCGATCTG
>CAZFNE010000499.1:0-2056 GCA_964520335.1 uncultured Methanosarcinales archaeon
AATTTTCAATTATGATACCTACGCAGCCTTACCCCGAACAGAGCCCGAAGAAAAGGAACCTTCAATTCCCGGATTCGAAGCCCTTCCTGCACTTCTTACAGGACTTGGAGCCTTCGCCCTTTTAAAACTAAAAAGAGATTAGAGTAGAAGAGATTAGAGTAGAAGAGATTGGAGTAGAAAATATTGAGTAGAGAAAAATTAAATTATGGAGAAATAAAGTAAAAAGAAATCAAGTAAGAGCAGAGAAAATATAGCAGAATGTTTAAAAATCACTCTTTCCTTTCTTTCCTCTCCTTTTGCTCTTCTCTTTTCCTTTCTCCCCTTTCCATTTTTTTCCCTGTTTCTGCCAAACTTTGGAGATGAACTCATTTATTTTTTTCTATAAGAGAAACGTTTTTATGTTGATTGGTTGTTTATACTTTTGTGTGAAATTTTAACTCTTCAAATGTTTGAACGGGGGTTACTAGTATTAGAATTCTTGGATTGGTGGGTAGTCCTAACATCAATGGGAACACTGCAAAGCTTGTAAACGCAATACTCGATGGAGCTGCCGAAAACGGCGCAGAAAAAGTAATTTACAATTTAGCTTCTCTAAATATTAAAGGCTGTGACGCATGTTGCAGATGCCAGGAATCAGGGTGCTGCCTTATAGACGATGATATGCAGGAGCTTTATCGGGAAATAGAGACTGCAGATGCTGTTGTACTGGGCTCTCCTGTTTACATGTGGCAGATGACTGCCCAGACTAAACTCTTTATTGACCGATTGACAGCCTTTTTAAAGCCTAATTTTTCGAGCAGGCTTGATAATAAAAAATTGATTCTTGTCTTTTCCCAGGGCATCTCGGACAGGGATGCCTTCAAACCGTATTTTGAATATACCGCCGGCCTTTTCTACTATCTTGGTTTTGATGTCTTGGAGACAATTATTGCGGCAGGCACTGACAAACTTGAAGTCTCCTTCAGGCCCAGGCTGCTGGAAAAAGCAAGAGAACTCGGAAAACTGATTTCAACTTCTCATCTGTCTGGTCATGAGTTCAGGAGAGCTGAGTCAAGTCTGACCCCGCTTATCTGATCTTTCTTTTCTTATTTTTTTCTCTTTTTTTTCTCTTTTTCTTTCCCACTCTTCTCCTTAAGCCGGCGTTTGATCCTTCAGATTCGATCTTACTCGTTTAAACCTCAAGGAACTCCTCTGGGTATTCTACAATCCCGCCTGCTCCCTCAAGAGCTCCTTCCTTTAGTTCCAGCGCCATGAACGCTTCAGCCGGCGCACCGAAAGGATCTCTTATTCCCCACGTAATTGCCTGTTTAAATCCGAACCTAGGGTAATATTCAGGATGCCCCAGGACTATAATTGAATCGTACCCGAAACGCTGACAGGCTTTGAGTCCTTCTCGTATAAGTTCGCCTCCTATACCCTGCCTCTGGAATTCAGGCAAAACCGCAACCGGAGCAAGTGAAATCGTCTTTTTTTCTTCTCCGTTTCCTGATCTGATTACTACAGGGAAAAAGAGAATGTGGCCAGCTATTTTCCCGTCAACTTCAGCTACGAGCGAAAGTTCGGGAATAAACTCCGGATTTTTCCTGAGTTTTTCAATAAGTTTTCCTTCATTGGGCTGCCCGAAGGCAAGGTTACTTACTTCAATTATTGCCGAGTAGTCTGAGGGAGCCTCGGGACGGATTTCAGTAAGCATGTATATATCTTCCTATATATTTTTTAATAACACTTTTTTATTTTTGCAGTTTATTGTAATAACCATTTATCTATTCCGGCAGTGTGTCTATTTTTCTGTAAAATCACAAATCTCACGAAGTTACAGGGTAGAAAATTCCATATCGGAAGAACAAAATTACACACAGTGTACAAAAATTGACTTCGAATTTACAGAAAATTCGCGACACTGCCATCTATTCCTGTCACAAATCTAAAAATATGGATATTTTGTTCTTCAGTAAGAGATTTATCGTGAATTCCTTAAAATTTTAATAACCTTTAAAAAATTTACTATCTAATTGAGGAGCGATGTTTTCTTCTTCGTAGAGTTTATATGCTTGAT
>CAZFNE010000500.1:0-2035 GCA_964520335.1 uncultured Methanosarcinales archaeon
GTGCCGGAGATTGCAGATTCTATGCTGGAGAGTATAAATCTGCTCAAGCCGGAGCTTATTGTGATTACTGGGGATCTGACAGAGAATGGGTTTTTTGCAGAGTACGAAGGAGTAAAACGATTTATCGACAGGATAGAGTGTAAGAATAAGGTGATTGTACCCGGGAATCATGATTCGCAAAATGCGGGATATTTGCATTTTGAGGACCTTTTTGCGAACAGGTTTTCGTCCCAGAATTTTGGGAAGGTTATGGTTGTGGGGGCAGATTCTTCACAGCCTGATCTTAATGAGGGGCATATAGGCAGAGAAAACTATGGATGGATAAAGGAAGCTTTTTCAGGAGAGGAATTCAAAATTTTTGCCTTGCATCACCATCTTGTTCCTATTCCACTCGCTGGGAGAGATAATACTGTGCTTGTGGATGCAGGGGATGTCCTTGAGCTTCTGAACAGGTGCAAAGTAAATCTTGTGCTGTGCGGGCACTGTCACATTCCCTGGGTGTGGAATCTGAACAATATGCTTGTGATAAATGCAGGCACGATTTGTTCTTCAAAAACCAGAGGAAAGACCACTCAATGCTACAACTTGATCCAGATAGATGACGAAAATTCGGAAGGAAACTGGAAGATCCAGGTGTCCAGAGTTTTTCCAACAGGGGAAATTGAAGTGGTTACTGAAACTGCAATGTAATCTGCAATCAATATAACACATTATGTAAGAAAAAGTTATTCAGGGAAGGCGTAGATCCTTCCTCTAACCTGGGTTTTAATTTGCCAGGTATATTGCCATCCATATTTATTTCATGGGATTTTTCTTTAAGGAATTTTCCATTGAGGAATTTTCCCCTCAATACATTCTAATTCTTTCCTTTCGGTCAGGTCATTAAGGATTTCAAGAAGCTCCGACTCTGGCATGTTTAGTTCATATCTTCTTTTAAACTCGGTTATGATCTGGGAGATATTCAGAGTCTTATCTTTAAGAATCTTTTCTGTAAAGCCTGCAAGATCTTCATACCTGGCCCAGGGGTAGATAATCCAGCGCCATTTAAGGATTTTCTGGGCGTAGAAGTCGGGTACGAAATTAGAACAGGGCTTGTGCTGAAGGACTGCGGTTTTTACTTCTGCTGGTTTCAGACTCCAGATGTAGTCTACTGCAAGCTTTAAAGTATCCCCAGTATCAGTTATGTCATCGATGACAAGGATTTTCTTTTCAGTAATATCTATGGAAATTGGAAATCGAATTTTTGCTTCTGGCTGCATGTCAGCAGCTCTTGTATAATGCTCGATTTTCATTGAAGTAAGGTCGCTGAAGAGTAAAAAATCCGAAACAAGCCTTGCAGGGACATACCCTCCTCTCCCAATTGCGATAATCAGGTCAGGAGTGTAACCAGAATTTCGGATTTTCAGGGTAAGAGTTTTTGAGTATTTTAAGACTTTGTTAAAGCTTATTAATTCGCACCTGAAAATCTCTTTTTCTATTCCCCTTTCCAAAGGGCAATAGGGCTGCAAATTCTGCTCGTCTTTTTCCTGCATAACACACACCTTCTGGAAATTTTTCCAGATCAAATTTTGGATCTTAATTTAGACCTTAATTCAGATTGCAAGCGGCTTGAGATGAATAGCTGGTCAAGGTTATTTGAAATATTAATGGGATAAATATAGATAAGAACTGAAGATAAATAAAGACGAATAAGCTTAGCCGGCAATTAAATATGTGAATCCGAATCAAAGATTAAAGGATCAATAATTAAATTAACTAATAAAAATAAAGACTAATATAGTAAGAGAATATAATAAGAAATACTTATTTTATTTCTTGGAAATTTTTCCTGATAAATATTGTAAACTCTGATTATTATTCTTTCAAATTTTTTGTTCTTATAATTTTATCTAATTTGTTAACTTAGTTGTGAAGCCTTTAATTTAAAATTATTCAAAGAGAAAATTAAAATTGGTACCCTTGAAGAATAAATCTCTGGGAATTTGCAAGTAAGAGAATTAGATAGAATGAGATAAGAAAAATTTAAAAAGCAAAT
>CAZFNE010000501.1:0-2029 GCA_964520335.1 uncultured Methanosarcinales archaeon
TCAGTGAGTCTGTCTATATCTTTTTTTTCTGGCTCTCTTTCTTCCTCCTTGAACATTATAATATCAGAATAGTTCATATAAGCTGCAAGTTTTTCCAGAATATCTCCTAATCTGGCACTCTGATTCAGCCTAAAATCAAACCAAAAGGGAATAGGGATATTAGCTGGCCTTATATCAATGAGAGCTCTTGCAAGAATAGTCTTTCCTACTCCACCTATTCCAGTAAATAGTAAAAGTCGATGATCCTGGAGATATAAAAGAGCCTGACTTAATTCTTCCACTCTGTTTGTGGTGATAAATTCTTTTACTCGAGGATCAAAATAAGGAATGGCAGATGGGCTATAACTGCTCAGGATTTTGATATTTGCTTCTTCTTTTCTCCTCTGTTCTAGATAAGCTATTAATTTAACCAGAGCTTCTCCTGAGGCCTCTTTTATCATAAATTGGGTGATGTATTCTCCAATGGCTACCTGGCCTGTAACGTCACCTATGGAAACATTGCCACCAGCTATTAGTCCTGGCCCACCCATTACATTTTTACTACCAAGAGGCTGCCTGCTCATTGGATATCTGACCTCAGCATATTTAAATTAAGAACGAAGTTGCAATTCCAAGTATTTTGGCTATTTTTTTGGCAGGTTCACAAAGCTCCGAGATGCTTGACATTGCTCTTCCTGCATCATTTGTTGTTTGAATGGCTGCCTCAAAATATTGTCTGATCTTTGATGGTTCAGGTTTCTCTTTTTTAGCCTCTATAACAGCTTTACTTATGTCTCCATTAACAATATTCTGGTAATCGGAGTCAAGCCCAAGTCTAACAATTTCTTTCTGAAACTCAAGGAGACTTTCTCTAAGTTCTTTAAGATTAGTTTGGTTTATCAATTGAACTTGACTTTGATTTATACTTTGTCCAATTCCAACCTGACCACTAACATTACCAAAAGTCAGATCCCCTGCAGAAGTTATTCCAGGGCCACCTATAACATTTTTTTTAGGCTTATCTTCTTCGGTCATTGCTATTCTCCTTACCTTATACTGGGCATTGAATAAGGATATTTCTTTGGGAACTAAGATTAGAATAATTGACACTGTACTTTATTTACTTTAGGATATAGCCACTAGGCTACTAAATAATTTTCAATAGACTATGAAGTTCTACTTTTGGTTTTGTAAATCGGAGACCCGAGTTTTCTAAGGCTAACTCGAATCTCTACAGTTATAATTCTCTCCTGAAATTTAAAGTTAAAAAAAGCTCTCTACTCTTATTCCTAGCACTAATAAGCTCTAAGTTCAGTAAATCTTACATGATCGACACAGCAATAGAAGTAAAATCTTGTATTAATATTATAAGTTATGTTTAAATATACATAGACAAGAAGCATTATGAGAATGGGAAAGGTAAATAAGCCAGAAGGCAATAAACACGATTTTTTAAACTCAACGTCTCAGCAAGATCTGCTTTTAGACCCTCAAAATGAGATGGGAGCTAAGAAAGAAAAAGAGATTAAGCTAAGTGATCCGGCTTATTCTCAGCCCCTCTATTAAGTTTTTACAGTTGTCCAGATCTATTTACATTGAACAGGTTTTAAAAGTATCTTAACTCGACTCTAAATGGCTAGATGTTTATACTTGAAGGCTACAGTCTGAAATTAGGTTAGTATCCGAGACTTTTACCTCCTGGACCATTCCTCAGGATTTTCCTGATTTTTCTGGTTTTCCTAATTTTTCTGGTTTTCCAAGATTCTTTCCCCTTGATTCAAAGGATATCTTATCCAAGACCTTCAAGGAGCGTTTCTCCAGTGCTTCCCTTTTAATAGTGGCCTTGAGACATGAGAACCTAAGTAAATTCCCTAAATATAGAGAACTCTCCTGGGTAGGAAGGAACCCGCCAGTTAGGATTGAAAAAGAATAACAGAATACAGAGGATCTGACTTATTATCAGGCTCTCGGTTGAGTTTTTAGAGTGGCCATGGTATGATTGCATTAACCGAGTTTTGAAAGTGTCTTAAATCGCCTCTAAATGGCTCAC
>CAZFNE010000502.1:0-2027 GCA_964520335.1 uncultured Methanosarcinales archaeon
GTGATTTTTAAGCATTAATTCATTTAAAAATGATTTTTATGAGTGTTATAGGATAAATATCCAAATACAAGATTTTTCAAGATTTTTTCAGATTTTCGTAAAAAATTCAGGATTTAAGCCCTTTAGTTCGACAAAATTGCCTCCAATATAGATACGCTTTAATGTAGCCTCCCCAGAGTACGAGATCATTCCATTCTTCCAAATTTTCTTCTATTCGTTTTGAATGAATTTTTGCCTGGAAGGCTGAGAAGTTCATCCCATATTTTTTCTCCAGATCATTTATTTTTCTTCCATAGGTTTTTGTTTTCTGCTCAGCTTTATTATTTAAAAGCTGATATAGAATTTCTTGCTCATCCTTGCGGATTTTTGCATTATTTTTATTTATGGATTCAAAGGTTTCCCCCGAAACCTTTAAAAATTCAGAATAGCCAGTAATATCTCCCATACAACCACCTTTAATATTTTATCTTTCCACTTTATATATTTGTGTATAGTTAGTCTATTTTACTTAACTCTCACACTCCAAGATTTGTCCTGAAAAAAAGAGAATTTGAGAGGTCAAATTCTTTATTTCCCTCATACATAATAATATTTTAGCATCTGTTATATATTAAATTTATGGGTAAGTTCTAGGTTAATATAATTTAGTATATGTGTTTTTTATTCACTTTGAGAATATTTTTGCCAAAAAACTTTCCCAAGGATTTTAAAAAGAGTACATATATTTATTTAGAAACGTAATTTAGTTCAAATTCTTAAGATAAATCTTAAAATACAGAGAATAAGCAATTTATCAGGTAATTTTCAATAATCGCTTTAATCCAAACCTTTAACCTAGATTTTAGCCTAAATACTAATCAAAGAATAATAGTGATAAAGTAAATAACCTGATCTCTTTAAATTAAATTATTTATGTTGTATTAGATTTAATATATTACTTTTATCCTTCTATGTTAGATAATTTGTATAATTATGAGGATTTGATTTTTATTCCCGAGAATTCTTGTCAAAATATTCGATACGTAAACCTTGCCGGAGCCCTTTTGCTTATTGCCTCTATACTGGCTTTCATGGGGATAATTACTGCAGAAGCTCTTTACCCGGGATACAGTACTTCAAAAAATACCATAAGTGATCCCGGGGCTTCTCTGCCTCCGAATAGTATTATAATAGAGCCTTCTGCGACCATCTTTGATACTGCAATAGTTGTTTCTGGAATTCTGACAATCTTTGCTTCGTATTTTATTCAGCGTGCATATAAAAAAAAGGCGGTAAGCAGCTCTATAGGCTTGTTTGGGGTTGGAGTTTTCGGAGTTGGCATTTTTAATGGAAGCTATGGAGATATCCATGCAATATTCGCACTCTTAGCCTTCTTTATGGGAGGCCTGGCTGCAATTATAAGTTATAGGGTTCAGAAATTTCCTATGAATTATTTTTCGGCAGTATTAGGAGGAATTTCCCTGCTTGTTCTTGTTCTTCATTATATTCTGGGGCAGGGAAGTCCTTTCTGGGTACTTGGAATTGGCGGACTTGAAAGATGGGTCGCATATCCTATTCTTCTTTGGGGAATAGGCTTAGGAGGCTATTTAATTGGCACCTGCAACGACAACAAATAACTTGAATTACTTAAGTTTTCCATTTAAGCCCTGTTTATGTCTTTTAAATATATCACGTCGTTGCATATCCTTTTAATTAGATTTTTTTCATGGGTTACAACTATAATTCCGATGTTAAACTCTTTGGTAGTATTAAGTATAGTGTTCCAGATCTGAGCCTGAGTGATAGCATCTACCATAGTGGTTATTTCATCCGCTATTAAAAATTTAGTTTCAGGGCTTAAAGCTCTTGCAAGAGCAAACCTCTGGAGTTCTCCTCCTGAAAGTTCGTTAGGCCACCGATTAAGCCAGCTTTTCTTTATTCCGAATGAATCTAAAATCTCCTGTGAAACAGTATGCCCTTCATTCAAAATATCTTTCATTTTCCATTTAGGATTTACAGCTTTTTCGGGATGTTGAAAAATAAGCTGG
>CAZFNE010000503.1:0-2026 GCA_964520335.1 uncultured Methanosarcinales archaeon
ATGTTAAAAGCCAGAGGAATTAATGCAAAAATTGCAACGGGCGATTTTAAACCTGAATCCAAAAACCAGAAAAACAATCCTGCGCTTTTAAATGAAAATTCGAAGCCCGAAGTTTTCCAGAAGACAGAAAAGTCCAGGCAGCCAGGAAAAATTTTCAATTCAAGTTATATTATACCGGATAGCGGCTATCTTGATTCCGAAAAGATTGATAACTTAACTCATGCATGGGTTCTGGCTGAAGTTTCTCCTGATTCCTGGCTGGCTCTTGAGTGCACAGGTGGGTATACTGTTAGTATTGAGGAAAATGAAAGCTATTATCGAGGGCTTATTTTCAGTAACCCAAAGAATTACAGAAATTTCTTTGAACTTTACAAAATCTGGAAAATACAGGCACAAGACTATGAAAATGAAAGGCTTTTTTACAACCAGATGGTCAAAACCTATAATAATGCAAGCTATCCTGAAAAAACATTAATGAAAAGCAGCATGGAATTTGCTGAAAAAAGCCTGCAAGAAAAGGAGAAAAAGTTTCTTGAAACGGATTCTAAGCTTAAATTATTACTTCTGCACGGGTAAACTCAAAAAACAGTTATAAATTCAACACCATTTGGCCTGTCTGGAACAAACCTATATTAGAAAACCTAAATTTCCCCATAAAACTGCTGGTAATCCTCAATAGCTTTTTTAGCTTGGACAGGAAATTTGCTTTTCATATATTCGATAAATTCGTCTCTTGAGTTTGTTTCCTTGAGGATTTCAAGCATCTGAGAAGTGAATTTTCTTGACTCCATATTTCCTTTTTCAAGTTCAAAAGATAAACAAAGGGCCTCTTTGGGGAAGTATTCTCTCCGAACCCAGGGAGATACCGAGCCAAGCAGGACCCTTTCGTTTAACATGCTGTAAGCAGGTACACCTATTCTTGCAAGTCTGTCTTTTCCTGTGAGTTTTTCAAAATTTTCCCTGGCATAAGAGTGCAGTTCAATGTAAATCTCAGGTTTTAATTCTTTAATTACTTCCAGAATCTGTTTGCCTATTTCTATGTAATAGTCTGGATCCAGAGTCGAGAGATATTTTCCTTTGCACACAAGCGGAATTAAAAACAGAGTACCTGTTTCTGGAGGTCTGAGATTTTCCAGAAGTCCTGTAGTATCTCTCCATTCATCTCCGTGCAAGCCTGCTACGAAAAGCCGAATAGGCTTTCCATTACCAAAAATCTTCATTTTACCTTCTGAATTTATTCTGAACTCTTTTCCAGTTTATTGACAATCTTTCGGAGTACTCAACTGGGTTTACTATATCTGCACCTGTTCAGTATCTGTTATTGGGTCTAAATTCCCTTTAAATTGAAGTTACTTTTGAGTACATATTTAATCTCGATATAAATTTGAAATTCTCTTTTTTGTCCGAACATCTTCTTCGATTTTGCACCAGTTCCTTTAATTTCCAGGCGCTTTTTCCTCAGCCATGGGCTTTCTTGCAATTACATAAATTTCCTGTTTTTCAGAACTTATTACCTGCTGGACTTCAAGGCCGAGATTTTCGATCTTGCTCACGATTGGCTTGGGATTTTTCTTTTTAGGGATCTTTATCACCTGAAGCAACTTTCCTCCTTCTTTTAGTAAAGGAAGCATTCTCGAAAGAGCTTTAATAGAATCTTCAGGCTCAAGCGTCATATCTGAAAGTATTACATCAACTGGCTCTCTGGAAATCTCTTTCAAGGGTACTGTAAACACATCCCCGAACATTATTTCTACATTTTCTCTTTCGTATGCGATTTTCCCAAGCTCGCTCCTGAAATCCCTGCTGAACTCGATCCCTTTCACATGCCCTGCAATTTCCGAGGCAAACAAAAGGAATCCGCCTGCACTGGAGCCGAGGTCAAGTACATTATCTCCGGGCTTAAGAATCCCGCTTTCTTCCTGAATAAACTTGAGCTTAAAATATCCCTGGGGCTGGTCCAGGCCTTCAGCTACTTCAATCGTATCTTCAGTTGAAACATCTCTGGAAACTTTTGTTACAGGTATGC
>CAZFNE010000504.1:0-2002 GCA_964520335.1 uncultured Methanosarcinales archaeon
ATAACTAAAATAGTAACTAAAATAATAAGAAAAATTATAAAAGCCAACTAAAAAAACTTTCAAGCACAGGTTTGGTAAAAATGGAGAAAAAAAGTGTTTTAATCCTGGGAACTGCATCCCATGTCGGGAAAAGTTCGGTTGTAACTGCAATATGCAGGATTTTATCAAGAAAATACAAAGTTGCTCCCTTCAAGGCCCAGAACATGAGCCTGAATTCCTGGATTACAAAGGATGGAAAAGAGATTGGAATTGCCCAGGCAATCCAGGCAAAGGCTGCAGGTACCGAACCGACTGCCGACATGAATCCCGTGCTCCTGAAACCTAAAGGAGATTGTGTTTCCCAGGTAATTCTGCTCGGCGAACCGTATGCGGATAAAAGTGCAGGCCAGTATTATGACTCGATTGAAGAGATGAATGCAGTACTTGCAGGAGCCCTGCAAAGGCTTTCTGAGCAGCATGATGTTATAGTAATGGAAGGTGCAGGTGGAGCTGCGGAAATTAACCTGTACGAAAGGGATATCGTAAATATAGGGACTGCAAGGCTTACTCAGGCCCCTATTCTTCTTGTTGGGGACATAGAAAGGGGAGGGGTTTTTGCAAGCCTTTACGGAACAATTGCCCTTCTCCCTGATGATGTCCGAAAAAATGTTAAAGGATTTATAATTAATAAATTCAGGGGAGATATCAGGATTTTAGAACCTGGCTTAAAACAGCTTGAAGAAAAAACAGGGATTCCTGTGCTTGGTGTCCTTCCTTATTTTAAACTCCATATCCCATCAGAAGACTCAGTCTCTCTTGGGGATAAAGACGAAGCAAAAAAAGAAAAAGAGATAGAGATTGCAGTTATTCGCCTGCCCAGAATTTCTAATTTTACAGATTTTGAGCCTCTTGAAGGGCTTGCCCGTATCAGGTATGTAGATCTTGATGAAGAGCTTGGAAACCCCGATGCAATAATGATCCCCGGAACAAAGAATACTGTAAATGATCTGCTTGACCTTAAAGCAAGCGGGATGGCGGAAAAAATCCAGGCCTTTAAAGGAAAAATTCCTATTTTCGGAATCTGTGGAGGTTACCAGATGCTCGGGAAGACCATTTTCGATTCCGGAGTTGAAAATGGGGTTGAGGCAGAATTCGAAGGGCTTGGCCTTCTTGATATAGGAACTAAATTTGGGGACTATAAAAAGAGGACAGTCCAGGTTACAAAAAAAGTAAACGGCTATGGCCCGATTCTTAAACCCATAGATGGAGAAGAAATCAAAGGTTACGAGATCCATATGGGGATTACAGACTCTGAAAGAAACGTTTTCGGAGATGATGGAGCAATCGATGAAGAAGGGCTGATTCTTGGAACTTATTTACACGGGCTTTTTGATAACAAAAATATAAGGGATGCCCTTTTGCAGTATTTATACAAGAAAAAAGGTCTTGAGTATCAGCCTGAAGCCTTGATGACTGAGGATGATGCTTATGAGGAGCTTGCAAATATCCTTGAGGAAAATCTGGATATGAAAAAATTCTATGATATAATAGGCGTGTAAAAAAAGGCTGGGAAGAGCTAGGAATAAAACGAAATTTACTTCTTTTACTCTCTGACTGCTCGAACTCTCTGACTGCTCGAACTCTCTGACTGCTCGAGAGTTCTTGAGTAAATAAATCTCTTAAACTTTTTTAAAACGGAATATGGAATATAATAAGCCAGTTAATACCCAAAAAAGAGGGTGTTGAGCGGTTAAGGGGAGAATATGGGAGTGTTTGGGGGTATTTGGGGAATATTTTGTTATAATTCATACCATGGGGGAGGGTATGCTTGTTCTGGGAGGGTGGATAAGTCTCCAAAAAGTCGGACCGCTCAACATTAGTTAGTTCTGCTAACATGTATTTATTTGTTATGGAATTTTCCTACTTATCTAAAGTACTTAGATTAGAGATCGCAGATATTAAAAAATATAGTAACTATTGAGGTAGCTCTTATAATACTAATTTTTCCTCGTTCTGAGGAAAA
>CAZFNE010000505.1:0-2001 GCA_964520335.1 uncultured Methanosarcinales archaeon
TGCAGGCATGCTTATGTTGCAGGCAATGGGCCTTGGAGGCTGGATGTTCAATGGAATGGACCCATTTGCTGTTCTTGGGGCGAGTGGGAAACCTGATATACCTGGCCTTGGTTTCCGTTATGATACCGATGAACGCTGGGCTTTTCCGAACCCTACAGGGCTCCCAGGAATTTTTGAAGGATATACCCCTCCTCATTATGGGAATATGAGTGAGGCTGTTGAAGCTCTTACAAAGAGAAAGTTCGGAATTGGAGGACCTTTTCATCCCGAGACTCCGGGGTATTATAAAGATACAAAAGCAGTTAGAAGCAGGGCCAGACCTCATAATGAAGAATTTAAAGAATGTGTGGCTCTACAAGCCCAGTACATATATGATCATTTTGGAAAATTTCCTGGTACTGTGCCAAGTATATTTGTTATGCCTTATTTGCAAGCCCAACATTTGGACCTTGAATTTTATGATTACTTCTATGAGAAAGGAGCCTATCTGGAGACACATGCAAGGCATATGGTAAATTGGCATCTTGAAAAATAAAATTAGAATGGAAAGATTCCTATTGTTTTTCAATTTTCTTTTCTATTTTTTCCTTCTCATTAAATTAAATTCACTTAAAGCTATTGAATTCAGAAATTTCATTGGAGAAACGTTTACAAATTTTACTCCAGAATTTCTGGTAATCTGCATTTCTGATTAGTTTTTCCTGTTTATTAAAAACATGAAAATCCAAATTAATACCTGTTCTACTTTAAAGGAGAAATCTTATGGGTTTTTTTAATGAATTCAAAGAATTTCTTTATGAATATAAAGTGATTCCACTTGCAATTGCTTTTATAATGGGTATTGCATCCACGGCTCTTATAAAGTCATTTGTGGACAATATTATTATGCCCCTTATAACACCGTTTATACCAGGCGGGGCCTGGAGAACAGCTACTCTTGAATTGGGCCCGTTCGTCATCAGTTGGGGAGTCTTCCTTGCTGAATTGATAAACTTTATTATTATTGCATTCGTGGTTTTCCTTATTGCAAAGAAGATCCTTAAAGAAGAAAAAGTAGAGATAGAGAAAAAATGAATTTTAAAAAATTTAAAAGAATTTAATCTGAAGAAGCAAATTTTAACTTTCTGCATATACCTGTGTAAACTCAGCTCCTATAGTAATCATAATTGCTGAATAGTATAATAGAAGGAATAAACCTATAATTGCTCCTATTGCTCCATAAACACTCACTGGGTTGCTGTATTCAAAATAAAGCCCGAGAAGATATTTACCTATTGTTATGAGAATCACTGTTACGAGTGATCCAATAAAAATAGATTTTAGGTTGAAACTTTTATCAGGAAGTACTCTGTAAATAATCATAAAAAATGCGACGAGAATGAGGAAAAAAGCCACAGAGCCTGCAAATGCAGGAATTACAGGGGGGAAAGGTAAGAGTCCCAGTGAATATTTTGAAATTTCATAAAACAGACTTTCTATAATTATACTTATTGAGAGGAGCCCTCCAAAGAAAATTACAATGAGAAAAGAGAGAATTACATCTCTAATAAAAGCTTTAATACCATTGGTTTCGGCAGATTTAACACCCCAAGCTTTTTCAAGGAAATTTTTGAGCTGCCTGAAAAAGTTGCTTGCACTCCAGAGAAGTAATGTAAAAGCAATTAATGCACTTATTGAGAGCGAATTGAATGTAGGGAGATTTTCAAAGAGTACTCTTATCATGTCAATTATACTTTCATCAACAACTCCCTGTAAAAGATTAATTATAGTGTTTTGAATACTCTCTGATTTCAGAAAAATACTGCCTATTGATACAGAAAATAATAACAGAGCAGGTAAACTCAAGACAAAATAATAAGCTAGCGCAGCGCTGTAAGTTTTTGCATCATCTTCTATCCATGCTTTTATTGTATTAACAACCAGATTCTTTATATCTTCCCAATTCACAGTATTTTCCCCTTTTCTCCCTTATATTCTATAATAGAAAAACATTTATTAAAA
>CAZFNE010000506.1:0-1993 GCA_964520335.1 uncultured Methanosarcinales archaeon
AGTGGAAACTTTACCTGTGATGGGAGTGATGATCAGGTAGAGATAAATCAAGCTCTCGAGTATGTTGCAAAAAATCCACAGTTTTCAACCGTTCATTTAAAAGGCCCGAATACATACGTCATCTCTGACAGTATCTTAATTGGGAGTGATACAGTCCTTGAAGGAGATCATATGGCCGTGATTAAACTTGAGGACAATGCAGATTGGACAGTGGGCAAGCCCCTGATAACGCAGATGGACATTTCTGGAATCCATAGAGTCACTATAAAAGGATTCGAAATTGACGGGAACCATGACAAAAATGAAGACAAAAAGAGAGGGGAAGGATATTACAATATGATCTTTTTCTTTGATTCTAAAAATATAGACATTCATGATATTTACATGCACGACGGTCATGGAGACGGGTTAAGAGTAGAGAGAACTTCTAATATTAAATTTTACAATAACAAAGTGTATAAATTAGGACATGATGGTCTTTATGCTATTGATTGTCAGAATATAGGGGCTTGGAAAAATAAAATAACCTGCAGAACTAATAGCGGGCTTCGAATATGGAATTCGAACCATGTAAAATTTCATGATAATATAATTAACTCTTTCTACCACTGGAGTGCAGGTGGCCCGGGGATCCTGATTGAGAAAACAACAGGCGTGATGAACGATATAGAGGTATATAACAACACTGTCCATAACACTTATGGGCCTGGAATCTGGCTGATAGGCTATGGGGACTCTTATTCCAAGAAAGAAGCAGAGAATGTCTACATTCATCACAATACCTTCTACAGCACCGGTACGAATCCCAGTATTGATTGGGTAGGAGGTATAGTTACAAGCGGCTTTTATAACACCCTCATTGAGAATAATGTATTCGACGGTGTATATCATGCAGCTATTGTCCAGATGTTTCCTCCTTCTACAGATCTGGACCATTCAGCTGATCTTTCACCTCAGGGTACAGGATACAAAACGATTGTCCGTAACAACATAATCGTTGATACCCAGAGGCGCACAAAAGACCCTGATGGGACAGGATATGCAGTAATCAATTATCTTCCTGAAACACATACCTTCGTACTGGAAAACAATTGCTTGTACAATAACTCTGCAGGTGGAAATTACAAAAATGTGAGCTCGACCACTGACATTTATGTTGACCCTCTTTTTGTGAACCAGAGTAAACACAATTACCATCTGAAACCAAATTCTCCCTGTATTGGCGCCGGACATAGGTCATCGGATTCTTCGAAAGAGCTGGGAAAAAGTAGTAATCAGATCAATATAGGAAGGTACAGTTAATACTTTGCAGCAGTAATTTGAAAACAAGTAATCAAAAGAGTTCTTATAATTTAATTTTGTAGCAAATTAACTTTAACATCTATCGTCACCTCTTAATATAATGCAACATTTATATATTATATATAATTATATTACTTTAGTTATGAGTTTAGAGATGTTTACTACTTCTGATATTGCCACTGCTATATGTTGTTCCTGTGACAAAAATGAGAAGTTGAGACTTCAAGCCTTATTATTGGTTAAAAATGGTTTAAGTCCAGCTAAAGTTGCAAAAGATTTATCAGTCCATCGTTCAACGGTTCATCGTTGGATGAAGCAAGCTGAAGAAGAAGGTTTGTATAGCCTTAAATGCAAACCAGGTCGAGGAGTAAGGTCTTTTTTAACTGCAGAACAACTTTCTGAGTTAGGGACAGCACTCTCAAAACCAATATCTACAGACGATGGCTACTCACGTGGTTGGCAAACAAAAGATGCAATTCAATTTGTCAGAGAGAAATTTGGAATATCTTATTCAGAATCAGGAATGAGGCAAATTATTAAAGATTTAGGGTTGAGTAAAATAACATGTAGACCTCGATCAAAAAGGAGAAACGGGGAACTTACAACCGAATTTATTGCTGAAATCAAAAAAAACTCCTAAATCCTAACTATTTATTCGTCACCCATGATGAGAGTAGCTTTTGTATAGACT
>CAZFNE010000507.1:0-1971 GCA_964520335.1 uncultured Methanosarcinales archaeon
ATGAAATCTGATGAATTTTGAAGTCAGGCTGCATCCTGATGCAGTAAAATTCCTGCTCGACCTGGACGAGGGTACGAAAGAAAGAATAAAAGCCGGAATAAAAAGTCTGCAATCAAACCCTTTTACAAGCCACTCCAGTTCCGGAATAAAAAAGCTTAAAGGAACGAAAAAAAGGGAGGATCTATATCGGTTGCAGGTTGGCGATTACAGAGTTATCTATGCAGTTGAAAACAATACTGTTTTTGTTCTTGAGATAATCCCCAGAGAAAAAGGATACGATTGGCTTTAAGAGTTGCCCTGTTGGTAAGGAGTCTTTTTCTTTCTGGGGTATATAGCATACCTCACTTTCATCCACTTCCTTTACTGTCAGTTTCCTTATAACTGGAGAAAAGAACGATAAATGAATACACTACTTAGAAGAGATCAAAAATGAAACCTGACAGGTACAGTTTTTGTAAAGGCAAACTCCTCGAAGGCAAAACCGAGTTCGTAGCAAAAGTAGGAGAACAAATTATCGCAATTAAAGATGTTTCCACCTACGTCTGTGAAAACTGTGGGGAAGCGTATTACACTCCAGTGGTTTCAAGAAAAATCGATATAGTTATGAAAAAGTTCCATGAATCAAAATTGCTCTTGCATCCTTTAGCTGCCGGAGAGTTAAGTTTTGATGAAATTACAGTGTGATCTCAATCCGAATTTATCCAATAGAGGATACTTTCAAGTTAATCAGATTTGGCTTCTTATCCTAGAAAAGCCTGAGATAAATGCTAAAAATTATAAATAATAAATGTGTTCCTATTCTAACCTGTGGGTATATTTTACAAGCAAATTCTATTGTCTCTTGTGATTTAATGATAAAACACAATCTAAGTCCGTCGTTAATAGCCAGATTCTTTTATCACAATTGTGAACGTTATCTTAGATTCCATTCTACACCTTTGCAAGTAAAAAGTAAAGTAGGAATTCCAGCGGTTAATCAAAACCAAAGCCCTGTTACAAAAGCTCTCCTAGAGGCAGGAAATAAGTGGGAAGAGACCGTAATTCTGAATAAATTAAAAAATAACGTGGTAATTCCTGCAGGTGAGGGAGCCCTTCACGAAAGGTCACACCCTATAGAAGCAAGCTTGGAAATATTTAAAAAACTAAAGGCTGGGGATGTGGTATATCAACCAACAATTTCAGTTTCGTCTAATTTCTATCAAATGTATGATTTATCTCCAAAAATATACCGATTTTCTGCCTGCAGGCCCGATCTAGTACGAGTCGTAGAGAAGGAACGAGGAGACACCTGCTTACAGATAGTTGATGTAAAAGCAAGTGAGGAATTAAGTTCAAGCCATAGAATTCAGGCCACATTATACGCTTTAATGGTTAATGACGTGCTGAAAAAAAATAATATTGATGCACAAGTGGACTTAAGTCAAGCTGGAATTTGGCTTAATGGACAGGATGAACCTGAACTATTTAACTTGGACTTCAATGTTAAAATCATTGAAGAGTTTTTAAATTCTCGATTGCCTAAAATCCTTGAGTCCCCCATTGAAAGTGTCCCATGGCATGTTTATAGCCGTTGTGAGTTGTGTGATTTTTATCAGTACTGCAGGAAGGAAGCTGAAGAAAGTAATTCTATTTCTCTTGTGCCTTACCTTTCGGTTAGCGGACGAAAATACCTACGAGAAGCTGAATGGGATAGCAAAACTTCGATAAATACTCTTTCTGAATTGGAAGTTTTTCTCAATAGTCAGGAATCTGATAATATTTTAAGCAACTGTGGATCTTTACGAAATAGAGTAGATTCCTTACGTAATACAGTAAAAGCCTTGAAAGAAAAGGAAGTCATTATCAATAAAGGAACTTCACTTGCATTACCTAAAAACGAAGATATAAGTCTCTTTATAACTCTCCAAAAAGATCCTGTTTCAGGACAGATCTATGCAGCTGGTTTTCGGCGCTTTAAGGGAAAAGCCGTTT
>CAZFNE010000508.1:0-1966 GCA_964520335.1 uncultured Methanosarcinales archaeon
CTCTACATATAACACTGGTATAACTGTAAAAGCACTATAAAAACAGGTATGATCCAGCAGAAGTATGACCTGTTTCTCTTACTGTATGTTATTCTGGCATTGCTTGAAAACCACAGGAAAATTTAAATTTTTTAAAAGTTATTTTCCTTAAGGATATTTTTTAGAGGTAATTCATGAAAACCAATAGCAGTACAAAAGAAGCTATAAAAGTCGTGTTAGACAAATTCGTAAAAAGTTATGCAGAACAGGATCTGGAAAAAGTTATGACAATTATAGCTCCAGATGCTAACGTTGTTTTTTACGGTACAGGGGCAAAAGAGAAATGTGTTGGCCCTGAAGAAATAAGGGCTCAGTTTGAAAAGGACTGGTCCCAAATAGAAGATCCGGCTCTTGAATATAATTTGACCTTGATCTCTTCTGCTGGAAATGTAGCCTGGGTAGCGATTGATGCTGTTTTAAGAGCAACGATTGAAGACAAGAATTTGAGTTTTCCTTTGAGAATTACAAAAGTTCTCGAGAAACGAGGAAATGAATGGCTTATAGTGCATGCGCATTTCTCTTTCCCTGATCAGAGTCAGAATTTTGATAATTTTAATTAATTTATCAGCCATGGTTGGCCTTTACTTTATTTTGTTTTATTTTCAGGGCTTTTAAATGAGACGGAATTGTCTTGCCAGCAAATATAAAAGAATAAGGATGCAGATGAAGAGAATTATATGTAAAACTATTCCGATAACGACTTCCGAATTTACTTTATCACTTTTTAAAAACGGAATATTCTTTTTCAAACCAGAGAGGAAATTTCCAAGAAAATCTGCCATGATTATAAAATAATGTTCTCCCATATATAGAATTATAGTTCTACGATTAATAACTTCTTGATTATATTTCTTCTTGTTACGTTCTCTTCTTTTGATCTCTAGAAAATGAAGATATTAGTAAAAAAAGACAATTACAGGCTATTTAAGGCTTGAAAGACCCGGCTTATTTTTTAAGCATTTATAACATTTAAGAAATTATAAGACTATTCAAAGAAAAGATTATGAGATTCTTGACTGATTTTAAGTTTCATTTGAGAGTGCCCAGGCAGAAAGAGACATCAGGATGAACAACAGAAGAAAATCTCAGGAACTTTCAGAACTACATAAGAGTGGAAGCTTTTACAGAATCTACAGGAGATATCATAAAATATGAAATTCTGTCTTTGTCTTGAGTTCTAAAAGTAGCTGACCATCTTTTATCTCATATCTGTAAATATTCAGGGACTTCTTTGCAGGTCCGTTAATCACTGAGCCGTCTGTAATTTTGAACTGTGAATAATGCCAGGGGCAGGTAAGGATCTCTCCTTCCAAAGTCCCTTCTGCCAGGGGAGCCCCTGCATGAGTACATCTGCCATCAAGGCAGTAGAACTGGCCGTTTAAATTGACAACCAGGAACTCCTGCTCTCTCAGATAGAATTTTTTCATACTTCCCTCGGGTACATCCTTCGTATTACATAGTTTCAGATACATCTGCATCCCTGCCCTGGCTGGCGATAAAAGATAATATGTCGTTATATTTACCCAAATATTTGCACACAGCGGTTACAAACTCCGCATGGCTCCAGAATAATGGAGAAACACTCAAAGGGACTCCAGTATTTGGGTCTATCTGCTCTCCCATTATCCCTGAAGGTTGAGCATTTTTTGTAGCCCAAAAAAGCAAATCTAAGCCTTTTTTAAGCTGATCTAGGGTGGAAGCCCTGGCAATGTGCCATCTAGCTAACCAGAGGGTGCATATGAACCATGGGTTTCCTGAAAAATTTTTAGAGACACGGAAGTATTCGTCATTCTCATAGCGTGCGACCCCTCCGATATCAGTTTTTACCCAAAGTTTATCCACAACTGCCCTCATTGTGCCCTCAACGACTTCATCAGATGCATCGAAAACTTCGAATAAGAAGACTCCTGACAGGCTGCTGTCTATG
>CAZFNE010000509.1:0-1961 GCA_964520335.1 uncultured Methanosarcinales archaeon
GTCTTTAGTCTCGGCAACAAATGCAAACTCCCCATTTAATTTCTCAAGAAAATCTCCGGTTTCTTTTTCTTTACTCTGCCTCTCTTTACATATTAAAGGGAGCATTAACTCGGCAAGTTTTTCCGGACTCAAGAGTTTGTTCTCCAAAAATAAATTTCCTTTTAAATAGCATCTGGCTCCCTTGAGTTTTATTTCTTTCCAGGGATAATACTCATTCAATAGTTTTATTTCATTTTTCATAATCCATACCCCCCAAAATTTCTGGTTGAAGACACAATTCTGGTTGAATTTTGAGGATTATTTCGACAATGTCAGGGAAGGACTGAAGGCGTGAAATCCGACCTTGTCTAGTTCTTGTTTTGGATAAATCTTGTTTTGGATAAATCTGTATCTAGATTAGATCTGTATCTGGATCTTTTTTCAGACCTATTCTGCACATTACTTCTGGTCTTTGTCTCTGGAAAATCTAACTTCAGGAAAAATTAAGTATGTGAAAGATTTCTTCTTTAGCCCTTTTTTCAGAAACAAACTCTTAAGTAACCATTATATTCTCTAGAAAGTGGTGTGCTTTTGAAGAAAAAACATATATTTTATTTTACAACATTTATGGTCTTTCTCTGGCTATTTTCCCCCGATCAAGCCTTAATTTTATTCCCTATGATTGTCGTTTTTTCCCGCGGAATGTTTCAGGGCAAAGCTCCAAAAACTTCCTTTATTATATAATCTTCAATACCTTAAATTTCTTTTTATATCTTTAATATTAAATAATTTATTATCCTCTGCTTTTAAAAATTTTGTACATTTTTTTAATTTATTACTCAGAGTAATTCCAATACTTATCAATACTCGATCTGTCTTACATTACCAGATATGCAGGAGATCACTTTTATCGATGGAGGCAGCCTCCCTACACCTGAAGGTCTTACAAGGGAATGGGTGAGAGCTGCAGCTGAAACCCGGGCAGAAGATGAAAAACTTTTTTCCCTGGTAAGGGAAGCTTTTCAGAGAAAAATAGATATTGGGGTGCACGTTCCCACCTATCCTCAATTTCGAGATATGATCGGGCAGTTTCTGGACATTATTAAAGATGAAAAGAACTGCTATGAGCCTTATGTGGTAAAAGAGGAGAACGCAAAAATCCTTGAGCTGGAGATAATTGATGAGGTTGCAAAGCGGTACAGGGAAGATACAGGAAAGACTCTGGAGGTAAGAGTTTGCGTTGCCGGCCCTACTGACCTGTACCTTCAGGCTTTTGGGGCAACTGCTTTTGTAGATGCATATCATATCATGGCTCTGGATATTGAGAATTTCATAAAACAGGCGTTTAAAGCTGCGAAAAATTTCAAAATCAAGGTTATAGCTTTTGATGAACCGAGCCTTGGAATGAATGATAAAATCCAGTTTTCTGACTCTGATATCATATCTGCCTTTACTCTGGCTTCTACCCACGCAAGAAAACAGGGAGCAGATGTGGAGATTCATCTTCACTCTCCATTAAAATACAAACTCGTTTGCGAAACTCCAATCAATGTTATCGGGTTTGAGTACGCTGCAACTCCTTCTTACATAGGCCTCATGGATAAAAAAATCCTGGAGGATTCAAATACTTATATCAGGCTCGGGGTTTCGAGGACTGATATTTCCAGCCTTATAGGCATGGTTAACGAGACCTATGGAGTTAATGCCTGGAAAGAAAAAGAATACATGCAAAAGATCGTCACTGACATGGAAACCCCTGATCTAGTAAAAAAACGGCTTGAGAAAGCCTGCTCCATTCTCGGGGATCGTATAAGATATGCAAGTCCAGACTGTGGGCTGGCTTTCTGGCCTAACCAGGAACTTGCTTTCAAGCTGCTTGAAAATACGGCAAAAGGTATCAACGCATTTAACGCAGAGATGAAAAACCGTGAATAACTCAGGAATATAACCCTTACTTTTGGGAAAATGCTCCTCTGGCACTT
>CAZFNE010000510.1:0-1951 GCA_964520335.1 uncultured Methanosarcinales archaeon
GAAGCGGAACTCGGGAAGCGGAACTCGGGAAGCGGAACTCGGGAAGCGGAACTCGAAAAATGTAGTCTTGTGACGCTACTCGGGTAATGCAGATACACTGGGGGCAGATTTTGCACTTTAAGCTTTTCTGCAAATGGCCCCCAGTGGTACCTAAAAAATAGGAAATGTAATAAAGTTAACTTTACTTAGAGCTGCTGTGCCAGATAGTTCTGTATGCCTATTTGTTTTATCTGGTCAAGTTGTGCCTCTAACCAATCAACATGTTCCTCTTCTTCTTTAAGGATTGACTCAAGCATAACCTTAGTATTGTTATCTCCCAATTCAGTTGCCAGACGAATACTTTCATTATAGTTGTGAACTGCTCCTACTTCAGCTCCAAGATCACGTTCATGCATTTCAGGTACTTCAGAGCCAATGGTAATTTCATTGAGATTACTGACTATGGGTCTCCCCTCAAGGAAAAGAATTCTTTCAATTAATTTCTCAGCGTGTTTCATCTCTGTAACAGCCCGTTTCTCGATTGCATCTCCCAATTTACTATAGTTCCAGTTTTCACACATTTCGGCATGGACAAAATACTGGTTAATAGCAGTTAATTCTTCAGCTAAACGAGCATTCAAACTTTCTATTAATTGGTCATTTCCCTTCATACTAAACCCCCTATGTAAAAAAACATAGTTTCACAGTTTTATAATCGTATTCGTGATAAATTTTTCTATGCATTTTGAGTATTGAGAATCTTTTGTTCAAGGCTTGATTGAATATGCTTAAATTCCATTTTTTGCCAGGTATAATCAGGATTTAATTTATACTAGGGTGTTTTCAATCTATAACCTTTAAGTCTGACCCCTATATGGCTCTCAAACCCCAAATCAGAAAATTTATCCCTAAAAGTTTATTTGATTAACAACCATTTAAGGTCATTTTTTACGGTATTTAATATTACCAAATCTTCTATAAAATGGTTATTCCATCTTTACAGATTTTTTTTCGAATTTAATTTTTATTTTTTAAATCTCGTTTCAAATAACTATAATATATATCCCAAATTCTTTGAAAGACCCTTATTAATCAAGGTTTTGGGTCTATTTTCCAAATGTATTATGGGCTGCATAATATATAATATAAACTTAGTATAAATAAATTACATGCTATTTTTAATAACACTTGTTAGATTAAAGGTCTAAAGGCAGAATAGATTTTAATCTAATTGGCCATATAAATCAATTTGTCATAAATAATAAACCAGCTTGCAAACTGGAGATTAGAATATTTAAGTAAATAAATCTCAAAGCTCATTATTTTGAATTTTTATAAATATATTACACTAAAAATGTCTAAAATTATTAAATATCATGAAGTCTTTACTTATTATGGGGAATTACTATGACTGGTGAAACTAAAATAAGTGAAAATACTGAGGACAGTTTTAGGTATAGACTTGGGAAATGGCTTTTAAACAGAAATGAATGTGTTTTTACAAATGTAGTTGATCAAAAACGCGATCTTTCGGTACATCAATATCTACTTGAATCAATTAACAATTGGGTAGCTAAAAAAGAGGAGTTTCCAATACAGGAATTTGTTTCTGAAATGTGCGGATTTATTAAAGGAGAAAATGAAGAACTTTATCTACGTTTCACAGAGAAATGCGCCCTTAAAGGAATAAGTGTGGATGAGGGTATATTTGAGGCCCTGAGCGCTATGTGTGCCTGTGAAGATGTAGCAAATGGTAAACAATTCGGAAAGCCTGATGACTATACTATTGTCTGAGAATGTTTGTCGTAATTTTCAAGACATTAACAAAATTATACATGTCTATCTATTTTCGTGAAGTTTAGTAGTGGCCCGTGTAGAAAAGCTATTTCAAAATTTCGCTCCCTTACGCGGGCTAAATGAAACTTATTAAACGATTAAAACCATCCAGTAATTAGGTTTAGTGTATTTTTTA
>CAZFNE010000511.1:0-1946 GCA_964520335.1 uncultured Methanosarcinales archaeon
TTAACAAGTGCTGCCCTGGATATTTTTCATCTTTTTAATGAATAAACCCCTTTTTCAGGTAAATACCCTAAATGCCTTCTCGCTTAATAATGTTTTTTAAACCCAATTTTGTATACAAAGACTTTCATTTTATTATCTAATCTGGTAACAAATAAAAGAACAAATAAAAGCATTCTATTTTGGGGAATGTCCTTATTTAAAAGTTGTTTTTACGTAAGGGGAATCTAATTAATTTCGAATACCATTTGAAGATATTTGGGTAAGTCATTTTTTAGAATTTTCTACATAAGATGTCATATATGTTTGTAGAATAATTGAGTATAATAATCGGTCTAATAATTATTCATCCACTCAATTTATCTACTTAAGATCTTCTTGATCAGGATATCCATACTCAAGTATTTGTTCTTTTTCCATTGTTTTACTTATTAAGCTCATCCCAAAACCCAGTTTTTTGCAAACACGTTAAGATTCTCAGAATTATTTTCTTTATCAGAAATTCGATTAATTATTTCAAATTCGAGATCAAATAGCTCAATTCCGAGTTTTGGGATTGACTCATTAAGAACATCCGTCTCCCTAATATCACTAGCCTTTTTACATATCTTAGCATGAAAAGACGTTTTATTCTATAGAGAAAATAATGGCTTTGTAGAAAACCTATCTAAATCGTCTTCAAGAAGCTGAAAATTACTCAGTAAATTAGATTAGGCAATTCAGTTCGAATTAATAAAGACATTTTCATTTAGAGGACTTCTACAGAGCCAAAATAATATTTTCTGGTCGCAAGTCTTTTGACGAGCTTCATGGAGGAGGTTTCGAAAAAGGGATTGTAGCTTAAATTTTTTGGACCCTCGGGAGTAAAAATAAATATTTGCATCCAGCTTGCAGTTGAAAATGTAAAGCAGGAGCAAAGGGTAATTTTTCATAAATAAAGAAGGGCTTTCTTCTGTTTTTTTAATTTTTAGATTTAACGTATAATATCAGTTTATATTATCTGTTAAAAATTTAAATAAGTTATCCAAATTTTAGTGGTAGATGTAAACTAATAATCACTTTGTTAGATCAGGTTATTAATTTAGCATTTATCCCTTGAATACTGAAACAAGCTCATGTAAATTAATTAGAATTTCATGAGCAACATTTGGAGCCATAAAGCTAAGAGCCAAGTAAGCAATTACTGTCACTAACAAATAAGTCTTGAAGCCTATATGATAGACTTTTCCCATAGTATTCATTCCTTAGTAGTTTTATTTTTGTTTTTTTGAAAGAGTATTCACTAATCAGTACAGACTTACGAAAAAGGAAAGATGCTTGATTAGCTATATTAACAACTGCTATTTGAAAATGCAATAAGTATATATAGCTTTAAGTCTCCGTTATATATGGTATTATAGTATCCTAGTAGTGGGTACGCTATAACGTTTCTTTCCTAAAATCAAATACTTTTTTGTCAGAGGATGCCCGTCCTTCTGACAAAGACTTTTCTATACCTTTACATTATTTATCACCTTTTTAATGCAATTTTTAAACCATTTTTTCAGGTAAATACCCTAAATGCTTTATCACTTAATAATGGTTTTTCAACCCAGCTTTGAATACAATACCTTCTCTGTTTGTATACATTTTGATTTGTTACCTAATCTGATAACAAAGTCAAGACATTTTATTTCCTGAAAAACCCTTTTTTAAAAATTATTTTCGCATATGAGGGAGAGAATTAGTTTTAACTTTCATTTCAGGCTATCTATTTTTATTTTTTTCCAGAATTTTTCTATAGTTTTCCTGTGTGGGACTTTCTTATACATTTGTATAATATTTGAGCGTAATAACCTACCAAATATTTATTTGTCACTCAATTTCCCCTTAACAGCCTCTCAATTATGGGTACTTCTACAAAATATTATTCGCAAATATTTGTTTTGTTTTTCAATTTTTAATTTATT
>CAZFNE010000512.1:0-1942 GCA_964520335.1 uncultured Methanosarcinales archaeon
CCTCCGCAGTGAACCATAAAATTATTCATAATATCAAGAACGAAATCAACATCTGCGCTTCCTGCCGTTGTAAGGGAAAGGCTGTATTTTCCTTCAAAGAGCTGTTCATGAATAACAAGCGGGCATCGGTCGAACAGAGTTTTGAGCTGGGCTGTGATATTTGTTATATAATTGGGGCTGCTCCAGATTATTCCATCTGCGTCCAGAAGCTTTGCAAGTACATTTGGAAAATCGTCCTTTGTTGAACATTCCCCTGTGTGATGACAAGAATTACAGGCATTGCAGAATTTTATCTTTAATTTTGCGACATCAATATACTCAACATCAGCACCTGCTTCAACAGCTCCCAGGAGAGCGGCTTCCAGTAGCTTCAAAGTATTGCTGTTTTTCCCTCTGGGGCTTGACTGAATTCCTACTACCTTCATATTTTTTCCTCTTTTATTTACGAAAATAACACTGCACCATTCAATTAAAACTTTGTTGTTTTCTTATCTATGAGATTTTTTTTGCTAGAAATGCAAAATAGAACAGAAGTTAAATAACTTTTAAAAGCAAATAAAGAGAGGCAAAGGAATAAAAGCTATATTTTGAAATTCTAAAAAAGCATCAATCAGATATTTCAACATTTAACATCATCTATGTTCTGATTCTGGGTTCGTCCCAAATCAACTAGATTCCTGAATTGACAAAAATTTTATAAATAATTTCTTAATCAGCAGGTCAATTGATTATTTTAGATTCGACATTCTACAGCTTAATTTTAAGTTTTGGATTAGTTCGTTTAAAAAGGAAAAGGAAAGAAAGCTATCATGCCGTTGAAGGGATCTTTTTATCCTTGAGTTTAGCCTTTATCTGCTCTTTTGAAAGGCAGTTTATAGTGCAATACTTTGCTTTCCTTTCTACAGTTTTTATGACAATGAATTTTCGCCCACAGGCGGGACACGTTTTTTTGACATACGTTGTAATGATTAACCCTCCACTTTTTTAATTTGGAATATTAGTAAGTTTAATTTTGAAATATAAGTAATTTTTGAAGGTAGACTCATTTAAGGTATAACTTAATGTATTGGTCTCTGGCAGCATCTCTAAATTTAATAAAACGCACTGTGAAATTTTTTTAATTTTTTCTATTTATAGTAACATTAGATTTTTTTTTGCAAAGATTCATAAACAATAAAAACCTATAGTAATTTGGAGTGATTAATATGCATAAGATTATGACAGCAGTGGGTTATATTTTAGCCCTTGTAGGGCTCGCCTTTCTTGTAAAGCATCTAACACATATTTCGCGCGAAGAAAATTGTCCTGTATGCAATTTACGCAAGAAAATAGAAAACAAAAATAGAAAAGGATCGAGGTATGGTTCAAATCCGGTTCATTATTAAATTGGGTTTAAATCTATACTGACTTTATTTTTATTTTACTTATTTTATTTATTTTTAAAGTATTATAGGTAAGTTTTATCATTATAATCAGCCACAATAACCTATTTTTATACAGGCTATTCTTTTACAATATCGCTCTTAAGTTCGCTATCCTCTTGATTTAGCATCTTATTGATCCATTTTATGCATGGAGAAGGACAATTACTATCTGCGTTATTTTACAGAATAAAAAATAAGCACTATTTTAATTTTTAACTTAATTTCAACTTTTTTTCTTATGTTTTAAGTGAGTATTTTTAACAAAGAACTTCTTTTGCTCCGACTAATTAACTTAGCAAATATTTTTTTCCTCAGCTACTGCATAATATATTAAAAAAGAGAAATAAACATGAGAATTACTGATATTGGTGAGATATTTATAGGATCGGTTATTGAAAAAGAAAATTTAGCCATAGCTTTTATTACAATTTTCTTAGTTATGCCCGAATGCAGTTTTTAATTTTAACTATGAAAGATATCATGGATTAGGGGCTAATTGGCTTTTAAAATATATATTT
>CAZFNE010000513.1:0-1942 GCA_964520335.1 uncultured Methanosarcinales archaeon
TGCAACATCTTATAGAGGTCCAGAATTTCGTCCATTTCAAGGTTATATTTATCTCTGTTTTTTGTGAGTTCGATAATCTCGTTGTAAACTCCAATAATCACTTTTATTGCGCTTTCTCCCTCTACTATGCCAGGTGAAGGGTTTTTCAGAGAGCAAGTTAGATGGTGTTTCCAGTACTCGTTGCCCACAGCACCCCCAAGTACTTCATGGACTGCTGCCTGGATGCATTCTTCCCTGATTATAAGGGAAAACTGCGAGATAACTCTCCTCAGATACTTGAATTCGTTTTGATGCAGGTAGACATATTTGTCAAAGTTTACTAAATTTTGAAACCTCTCGTTATAAACTGCGTACGATACTGCCTCACCGAACTGGAGTTCGTGGACTTCGTCAAGAATCACGTTTTTTGCTTTGGAGAGAATTTCGAGGACTTTTTCTGCAGTCGAGTTAGGTATGGTCTGAGAGGCAAGCATCATAGCGGAAAGTTTTTTGTAAGTAATAACGAAACCAGCAACTTCCGGAGATCTCAGAACTTCGGTAACAGGACAAACTTCGTACTTCTTACATTTCGAGCAGTCCCCTGCTAATGGTAAAATAGGAAGTTTTTTGAGGTCAGGGAATTTTTTACAAAGTTCTTCATTAACTTTACATTTATGGTTTCCCGGAATGTGGACTATATGGGCATTTTTAGTATCTGAATACTCTTTTGCTTCCGATACTACCGTTTTACTTGCAATCCGATTTGTAGGCACGACGCACAAAAACACTTCCTGTCGGTTAAGAGATTCTGCTACAAGAGAAGTTGTACATCCTGCTCTGGTTGTTTTGTATATAAGGTATCTTCCGCTCGGGTATTTATTATAAATATCGAAGGCTACCTCGATCCTTTTATCCTTATTTAACCACAGATCCGGTAGAGGATAAATGGGGGAAGGTATCAATTCTCATATTCCCCCTTAATTCGATTCCACCAATAGACATCTTTTCTACCGCAGTCATCAGGCTCTTTCAGTATCCTCCATTTGATATCCTGGGCTGTCCCTGCATATCCTTTCGATATTTTCTCCTTACTCTGATCTGTTTTTGGATGCCAGACTGCATCCTGAACCGTAATCACGCGTCCTCTTGATACTTTTTTCTCATTACTAAGATCTTCTTTTGGTTCGCCTGATTCCAATGATTTGTCATTGTCATGCGCTACTTCTAATTTTATCTTGGAAAGTCGATAGCATAAGCTACGTTGAAAAAATTTCAATAACATATTTTTAACTCTTTAAATAGCCAGAAAGAAGAGAGAATCGCAAACAGAAGGTTAAAATAAGTTTAAGTTGTATTACTTACAGTAATATTTTTTCAACCCTTTTGTGTGCTTCAGGGCACTGGAAACACCCTGCTCTTCTTTTTAAAGCTTATTCACACCTTCATTTTTCTGGATTCTTACTGTAATTACCCGATCCAAAAAATCCACGCTTTATCCTTTTTTTCTATTGGAAATAGTGCTTTGCTCCAGTTTATTGCAAATAGGGCAATTATCCCCATAGACTGAGGAACAATCAAGATATTGTGAGAGGTCAGGCTCAAAAGGAAAATCAGAGTTAATCGGCTTTCCAGAGTTTGTAAAGCAGTTGTTTAAGCAATGAATATAAGTGACAAACTCGTTAAATTCCTGGGCAGAGGCATTTAAGGATCTTGGAACTATGCTTGTGCCTACAGGACTGAAGTTATCTGCTTTCGTCAAAAGTTAACACTCCCGCATACTTTTTTATTAAAACTCCTATAGCACGTTCAAAGGGATCTGCGCTGTTTTCCAGGAAATCAACTGCTTCCTTTTTGGTTTTATAAGTCTGCTGGGCCCATAAAGAAAAGTCTATATCATTTAATGTCTTATTTTCCACTGCCAGCACCTCTTTTTAGTTGACTTGGTGTTGCGCTCCCGGTTCCC
>CAZFNE010000514.1:0-997 GCA_964520335.1 uncultured Methanosarcinales archaeon
AAAGCTAGTTGAACAGAGAATTCGTTATATCCTGAGTAAATTAAACGAAGTTGAAAAAATATGCTTGCGTGATTATCCTGAAATATAATCTACTTCTCTGAAATTGTTTTTCTGTTCTGTTCTCAGAAACGATTTACAACTCAGAGATTTCTCAACAAGCCATTATTTACCCCTGAAAAAAGCTTGTAATTAGTTGTTGAAGATACACTTTCTTTTATTATTTTCAGTTATTGAAGTGGTGTCAACTTGCTACATAAATTCTCAATTGTAGTTTCAGCTTTAATCTTCTGGCAGTAGATTGAATCACCCATCTGAGTACTCTATCATCTGAGTACTCTATCTTTACTTTAATGATTATTCTGAGTCCCGTCTTAAGTATCGAGAAAAACAGGTAATTGATCATTTATAATTTCATAAGATTTGTTCAAAAAGAATTTAATTCATACCTGGCTGTGAGTTTCATCTACAAGAGAGTGAACTTTATGAATAAAGGATTAATACCCGAAAAACTTTAATTCTTGAAAATTTTTAATCCATCGAAACATTAATTATATTGAGGTAAGTATATCAACCTGCGCTCCAGGCACAACTATTAATTATTTGTTGGGCGATTGGATAGATAAAAATAAAAAGGAGTATGAAAAAAATATTATTCACGAAAGTTTTTGAGCCTGTATGCCGCCTGCTTAAATAATACTCCATGAAAATATAATTGCTTTTCATGATCGGCTTCACTGTTCAGGTGCAGAAACTAGATTTTGTAACTTTCGGAAAGGATGGGGACACATTGTCTAAAATTACTAATAATATCTTAAATCTAGTAACTTCGATTTCTCTGCTTCTACTAGTTTATAATTTATTTGTTCTCAGGGGAATTCGACCTGAAGGGTATATAGTTAATATTTATGAGCAGCTTCCTTTCCCATTTTTCCTTACTTTGCTATTTTGTTTTCTCTCTGCCTGTATCATGCTTCTCGCATACAGAAAGATGAGCGCA
>CAZFNE010000514.1:1036-1922 GCA_964520335.1 uncultured Methanosarcinales archaeon
TTTCTAGTCCATGTTACATTGCTGATTACTCCTCATATGCTTGGTTATGTTTCGATAGGCAGAGGATCGGAGCTCTCATATATAGGACTTGCAGGAGAGAGCGGGCTTTTTAGTCTTACCAATGCATCTCCTACAGGTCCCTTATTCGTCTCAGCCCTGGCTCTGGTTTCAGGGCTGGAGTCATGGACACTTTCATATTTTTTACCCCTCTTTTTTTCAATTTTATTTATCAGCGGAATGTTCCTGTTCTATCGGGCCTTTATGAGCAGGGAAAAACTGATTTTAGTAACGTTTTTGTCTTCGCTTATTCCTTATTTTGGACATTTTCAGGTTTCAACGTTTCCATATTATCTATGTTTTTGCCTTGTGCCTCTCTATCTTTTCGTATTGAGAAATGCACTTGCAGCTAAAAACAGGGGAATGGCTATCTGTCTTCTATTTATGTTACCTTTGATCCCATTATCTTATCCCTTCATTTTTGCATACCTGGTTTGCTTTTCCCTCTCCCTCGCTATTTCCGGTACAATGCTGAAGCCGGGAATTCTTCGTAAAATCCTAAGTTCCAACGTTCTCCCCTTTGGTTCTTTCAATACTACGGGAAAAAGGTTTCCTATATTTATCTTCCTCTCCTTTACCTTTGCAGGCCTCCTGTTCTATTCAAAATATGCGCTTAATTTTTTCGACGTCTTCCCCTCAAATCTTGCCTGGCACTCTGATATATTAATGAAGGCAGGTTTTTCCTTAATACCGGAAACAAAAGAAAGTTTCTTTGAATTAGTGAATCTTTTCAATCTATATTATGGCAAGTACTACATCCCATTAATTTTTATTATAATTAATTCCATCATTGTATGGCAGAATCGTAAAAGGTTTTGTCAGCATTTTG
>CAZFNE010000515.1:0-1916 GCA_964520335.1 uncultured Methanosarcinales archaeon
AAATTAAGTTACTTAATTCCGAATTTGAATTGATTAATCGATTTTCTGATAAGGAAAATAATTATGAGATTTTAACTGATTTGCGAAAAACTGAGTTACTGGGACGTGCTCATTAAAAATCTAAACTGAAATTCTTAAATTAGGTACTTGTTCTAATTAAATTTTTAATCTTTGACTTCCTTTTCTCTCAAGTAATAAATCCAATCCCCGTGTTCTATTTTTTCGGTTTCGGGTTTTTCGTCATAAACATAAATAATACTTCTAACCCTCTTTTCTTCAATTTCTAAGTCTATATATTCCCTGTGATAGCCCCCAAAAAGCTCCATATAATCAATTGATTTTGCAACTTCAAGCTGTTGCTTCCCTGAGAATCTACGTACCTCTACAATCACAGAGGAATCCTTACAGGGGTAAACGCCTGGATAAGGACCAAGTGAATAAAGAGCATATCCATCAGCTTTAGTTATTCCTAGGAACTGAGACCGGTTTTTAAGATCAAATCGACGGCTATTATAGAGCCCTTCCCGGAGGCTGCCGTAAAGCGCTATATTAATTTCCTCGCCTTTGGGCCTGTTGTAAGAACGTTGCCAGCAGACATTTCTATGAAAAGTTCGCCCATAAAGGGTCTTATCCTGGTCTCGATTCATTTTATACCACCAGCTAATTATCTGAATAATTTATGAATAAATATCCTTTTTCAATTCTCTTTTCTTAATTAATTTGAATAATTTTTGGGCACCTATAGCTGCATAAAAAATTCTCTTATTTTGCAAAGCCATAGGATACAAAACGTTGAGTAAGATCTAGATTCGCTAGCAGAAAACGGTCATCTTTACTATAAGTTACCTTTTTATTACCTGAAAGTTCCAGAATGCAGTTATTACCTGGTTTTACTTCCTTTACTTCCTGTCCTTCAACTAAAATTTTTTCTACACGTACAGGTTCAGATTGCAGGCCTACAAAAAGATGAAGCACACTTGAATTTTCTATTTTTTTCGTAAACTTAGAAATTGTGCAGTCTAGAATATAATCAGTACTAATAATTTCCTTCTCGGAAATAATAAACCCTCTTTCTATATCTTTAGCCTGTACATTTTTCAGCCGCATCCCAACTCTTGTACCAGTTGGAGCGCTTTCAATATCCACATCATGGCTCTGGATTGATCGGATTTCGATATCCCTATCAAGAGGAAAAATCTTTGTTTTATCTTTTTCTTTTGAAATTCCCTGTTTGACAACCCCAAGTACAACACAACCTTTACCTATGACGTTAAAGGCATGATCAATGACTACTCTAGCAGGCAAGCTATTCAATTCAGCCTGTTCGGCCTCAATTTTTACTGAAAGCTCATTTATTTTGCTTTTGAGCTCTTCCACGCCTTCGAAAGGATTTTTTGCACTTTTGTTTGTATTTAAAGAAATGCATTCCCAATCCTGAAGAGAAGTGCCTGCAGTCATTATTTTTATTTTCTTTTTCAATTCATCAACTGCATGAATATGAGTACTATCAGATCTTGTCAGAGCAATCATTCCATGTTTAACGCCAAGAAGATCCAGAGCAACAATACATTCTCCTGTATATACACTGCCAGGGTTATCTTTATCAAGGCCATTAGGAGGAATACAAAGAATTGTCATATCAGAAATATTGAGAGCAGTAATTAGGGGCTTTAAGGTTTTAGGATAACCTTGAGGATCCACAAAAACCATTTTCCGGCTTTCTTTGTCGTTATTATACATAGTTATATCAGAAGATGTTCCCTTTCTCCCAAGATTTGCCGCAAGAGAAGTCCTTCCACTTTTTTCTGTCCCTATTATTGATATATTTGTCATAATGGATCCCTTTCTAATACAATCTATAATATTACCTAGTAAATAGCTATAAAATTGAAGACTTAAAAATATTTAATTATATA
>CAZFNE010000516.1:0-1915 GCA_964520335.1 uncultured Methanosarcinales archaeon
GGATAAGACCTGTCTCAAAGCAATTTTCAGTTCATACATTCGGACAAACTCCAGAGATGGCGAGATATTCTGGTCCAGATATATGGCTAGCATTTTAATATATCTAGATTTTTTGTATAAATTAAAAATTAAATACTATCGATTAGCTGTTTTCTAGATTTACGTTTATTAGAAAAGAATAAGGCTGCTTAGAAGTTCAATCCATTCATCTCGTGTAATTTTCGCATCTTTTATAATTTTAGTAATCATACCCTTCCCAAGTTTCTCGGTAGGATGTACCGGAACTATTGTAGTTCTTCCATCTGGATGCTGAAGAAATAAATGACTTCCTTTTTGTCTAATCTGTTCGAAGCCAATTTCTTCAAGTGCTTTTATGACTTTTTTAGAAGGAAGAGGCTTTATTTTATTCATTCAAACCTCTATTTTTACCTTTTGTATTCCTATGAAATCAAGATGCTTCTCTTCTCCTTTCTCAGCTTCGACCTCAAGGTAAAGTTCAATTGCTTCTTTTATCCTTCTGCTTAATTCGTCAAGTGTCTCTGCCTGAGTGTGACATCCAGGAAGTTCGGGGACAGAAGCGATATAAATTCCATCTTCATCCTGTTCAATAACAACAGTAAACTCTCTCATCCAGCTAGCTCCAGATAATTTTCCTTTAAGGACATAAATTATATCCGTATGATTTTATTTATAGCTGTGGAAAAGGAGTATAGAGTGTTGGAGTATTAATGCAGTGCATATAGTTAAAGCGAGAATAAGTATTTACAAAAGAATAATTGAAAAGTGCCCATACAACCTGAGAAATTATTCTTAAGGGAATATCTCCCTATTTTTCTTTTTCCAAATTTTTCCTAACACGTATTCAGTTTTTTACTACTTTAGAAGGTTCTTGAGACTTAAAACTAAGCTGATAATAAGCTCGAAGAAATATGTATCATATCTGGGAATCGTGTAGTTTCATAAGTCACGCTATTCCTGCCGATTGTAGAATTGCATAATGATTATTTTTGTAATCATTAAATTTATAATCATTTTTCTGAAACGTTGAAATTTTTCTGAAGAGAAATTTATTATATCACAGCGGAAATCCATAAACATGGAAGAAACTTACAGATTTTTAGCCGTCATTCAAAAAGAAGGAAAATGCTATGTTTCCCGCTGTCCCGAACTTGATATTACAAGTCAAGGAGAGACAATTGAAAAAGCAAAGAGAATCTGAAGGAAGCAATTGAACTTTACCTTGAAGACGAAGATGCTCAAATCCCGACAGCAGGACAGGTCTTTACAGCAATAATCCTCTGCTTGGTTCCCTTAACTTTTAATCTTATCTTTTAAATTGAAAAGTATCAATGAGACTAATCGTTAATTCTTACCTCTATTTTTCCTTCTGTCTTACAGGAACAAGGCTCACAGGGGCATGAAGAAATGGCAATCGTGCAGTTTTTGAGGGCATAGAAACTTATTGAGTCTCCCTCTTTTACTCTTGAAGGCCTAATTGTGAACTCATAATTCTTACTATCCAATTCAAAATCCATGAACAGATTTATTGTGCTGGGAAGAGCAATAGTCGGAATCCCTAGAGCAGAAGCCAGAAGGTCTCTACATCCTTTTTTATCTTTCCCGAATTCTTCAGAATACAGATTTTTTCTACATCCGGGATATAGTATGTTTGTATTTGCTATGGAATTTATTGACGTGACCTGGAGGACTCCTTCCTCATTTGAATTAAATAGTTCGTCTCCACATTTTAAAATGAACCTATCAAGCCTGTCAAGAGTTATACCTTGATGGTAATCAAGAAAAACCAGATCTCCCAGCTGCCCTCCATTTATGCAAGAAATAATAATTGTTTGCCCCTTTAATACTATAGTCACCATTTTAAATAATGCGACATTTTGTGTGTAAATGTATGTTT
>CAZFNE010000517.1:0-1912 GCA_964520335.1 uncultured Methanosarcinales archaeon
GTACCCAGAGAATCACCTCTTTTCCGAAAAACTCATAGATAAGCACAATAAGAAGAGAAATTATGTGCACACTTTTTCTCAGGATTTCGAAAACCAATTCCCTGGAAACCATATGGGAAACAATTTGTGAAGCTAGAATATAAAATGTATGTTTTAAATAAAATCTAACTCTTAAAAGGATATAATAAACGAATTAATAGCATCAAATATATAACCTCCAGGGATGGGGAATTATTATCAAAATCTGAATAAATAAATCATCTGTTCAGAGCTATTAATCCTTAATTTGAAGCCGCTCTTTAAGTATCTTAATTTTATTTTTTAGATTTTGTATCACAGCTTGTTGATTATTTTCAGATATTCTTAGTATCTCAAGTGGTGTTGTTAGATTCCTACATTTCGAGATAAAAAATAGAATTATTGGAAATACTGTTGAAAATACTAATAAAATAACTGGGATAAACAGAGTGGTGAGAATGATAAGTACTAATAATATTAGATAAACTCTAGAAATAAAAATATTAAAAGTAAATGAATGAGAATATATTACGAAAAGTAATAATAGAGAGATGAAGAATAAATTAAATCTTAATAACGTATCACTAATTGATTCTAAATCGTACATTTTTCTTGAATATTTGCTTAAATACTTGTCATCACATGTTAAGTAAAATAATACTAAAAATACAGTCAGTGTTCCATATAGAGGAATTGACATATTTTTAGCAGGGTTTACATCGAAATCCAACGGATTAATAAAATCAGGTAAAGAAGCAATAATTAATATGTAGACAGTTATACTCATAACTACATAATCTTTTATTCGATCGTAACTCATCCATATAATTAATAAAGTTAATATGGATATAGTTTTCTTATTTTCCAGATATACCAGAAATTATATGATGATTTTATTACTGTAAAGCAAAGGATGACCTTGAATATGTTATGATACTTTTTTTATCATTTAGTCTTCTTTTTATATTATTATCTGTATTTTTATTCCAGATTTTTTCTTAATATTATTTAGTCCGATATGTTACTTCTTAATTCTGACGTCTCTTTGACCTAGCTAGACAACTTTTTATACTTAGGGACGTATTAAAAATATCCGAGGATCAATCTATAACTCAATCACAGGATTTAACAGAAAGCCACAATTCAAACCAAAAAGAATCTGATACTTTCCTAAGTTTCTTTAAAAAAGTTGTTTAATTTTGAGTACAAATTCAAATTAAACTTTTAGGTTCTTTCTGGACTTCTATTGAGTCCATTGAACTCCCTGTATCCCCTGCTATTTTTTCAATAATATCCATATCCTTTACTACTTTCAGGCTCATAAGTCCCCCTAAAAAAAGATTCAAATGATATGTCATGGTTCTCCAGGCAATAACCACGATTCCAAGAACGGAAGGACTGACGAAAATTGAGAAAATCGAGACTGCTCCTAATTCTGCAATTCCGCTTGCCCCGGGCGTTGCAGGGATTATCATGATGACTGCTAGAATTACCTGGGCCGCAAAAACAGTAGGGATAGACTGGGGTTGTGAAAGCCCTTCAAGGATAAGAACAAGCAGGAGAAAATCTACTACCCAGAAAAGTATTGTATAAACTACTCCCCAGAACAAGCCAATTTTACCTTCTGAAAAAAAGATCTTAACACTCTCATGGAAATGATCGATTTCCCGATCTACCCTCTCCATAATAGAAGCGAGCGTAGCGTCTGTTTTTTTACTTAATAAGGGAGCAAGTTTTTCCAATATTTTGTGAAAGATTGTTTTCACTTTTTCGGGTTTCCAGACTGCATAAATAAAAATAAAAAGGCTGATAAAGAGCAGGGCGTTTGCAATTAAAAAGGCCAGGTCAAGTTTATAATCTGAAAGCGTGTCTGCAAGGACATAAAGAGCAAAAG
>CAZFNE010000518.1:0-1904 GCA_964520335.1 uncultured Methanosarcinales archaeon
ATATGAACAGGTCTGGCCCTGGATTATGAACGGCAACCGGACACTTCTGACAACAGACGTAACCGGCGGCAGGACAAATGTAACTTCAGATCCGGGCGGCACAATTTCTGCGGTTACAGCTTACATGTTTACCGATGCAGACGGCAGGAAACTGGTTGCTTCGTCAAGTATGCTTGATTTTACTGAAGCAAACGGTACGGCAAATAATGCAACAATTACTGGCGTGCCAGAAGGAACGTATGATGTCTTATGGGAAAACAGGACCGTGAATGTTACTGATGGAACCATAAAAGATACCTGGGAACCTTACGAGTACCATTTTTACCAGTTAAAAGAGAATGAAACCGGTACCTGATAAGCTCGAATTATTGCTAGCTATTCGGCCCAGGCATCTTTCATCGAGAGTTAACAGATTATTGTTTCTGCTAACTCTCTCCCTCTTATGCAGATTTTTAAAACTATTTAATAATTAGAACAAATTATTCTACTGTATATATATAATTAAAACTATAAATAGAGTCTAACCCATTATTTTAAATATAATTTACCTATTTTATAAAGAGGGTGAAATAATATAGGAGGTTAGGAAATATGCCGGCAGGCGACTATTACATAGTTAAGATGATTCAAATGTTGTTCTCTATGTTAAGGCGGGGATTATTTTAAGAAAATCGAATGTAAAAATAAGCTTAAAAATTACTATTCAACCTGAGGCAAGATAGCAGAAGCAGTATCTATAGCCATCATTTCAAGTCATAACGGAAAGATTTGCAGGAGTTCATTTTTTGAACTGATGACTATTTACTTTTATCTTTCTGTAAACTGCCAACCGCTATTTACAAAAGAAGATTTATTTTTATTGGAGAATTATTATTGATTGAAATAAGTAAAGATCACTTTTTGCTCAGTCTTATTTTTAAGAAGTTTAGTTTAATCTTAGTTTAATCTCTGTATTTTCTACTGTATTTTTTAATATGAAATTCCTGAACACAATGTTTTTATAACTTAAGAAACAAGGATAATTCACAATTGTGAATTCAAGTATGCTGTAACAAAGTTAAGATCGTACAGGATTATCACAATAACCGGTAAAATTACAATAACCGGTAAGGATAATGGGACCAAGCAACAGCAGCGTAAAAGAGAACACAAACTACCGAAAGATGGGAAGTTTGATCTGGTTATTGCCAGCTAATTTTTCAGATTTTTCCTCAAATTAGAAAAATATTAAAAGCTGTTAAAAACTATTATCCAGAATATCCTACTTTAAGGTTACTTTTAGGTACATTTGTGTTAGTAATTGCTTCTTAAGAGTTCGACTTTAAGATTATTCGGCAAGGAACTATTACTTATGTACCATTAAACTGAATTTGAGCCAAAAGGTTTAAAAATAAAGAGATCTTTTTTGGAGATGGTGACTCACAATGAGGGATCGTTTTTGTTGATAATGAATCTGTAGACAGCAATCTGAATGATATCAGTTATGAAAAACTTGAAAAACTGCCTCCATCTGCAAAGCTGGTATTTAAAGTCCTCGAAGCAAATGGGCAGATGACACAGAAAGATATAATTCGTGAAACAATTCTTCCTTCACGTACGGTCAGATATGCACTAAACAGGCTAAAGGAAGAAAAGATTCTGATGGAACGTTTTTATTTCCTTGACTCACGACAGAGTCTTTACGAAATAAAAAGTCCTGTGAGTAATGTTCTTACAGTCTGAACAATAATGCTCTTTTGTGCAAACATGTTTTACAAACATTCCCTTTGTACATCATTCAAACTGAATATAAATATGAATTTTGAGGTTTTCACCTCAACTTTTTTCTGAACCTCGATTTCGTGTATCGATTTCCTGCACCAATTTCCTGCACCGATTTCCTGCATCGCGTACTGGCAGGTTTA
>CAZFNE010000519.1:0-1903 GCA_964520335.1 uncultured Methanosarcinales archaeon
ATCTTGTAAAGGCTGTTTCTGTAGAAAATGGAAATCAAACTGTGTCCGTGGCGGATGGGGAATTTCTGTGGAGCTATGACGCTGACACAAATACTGTTATGAAAATGACGCTGCCCGAGAGCCCCTTTTAAAAGAAATAGATATGGCTGGCTTTATAGCGGATTTCCTCAATGAAAGTGAGGTTTCCGTACTTGGAAGTGAGCAGGTAGATGGAAGAAGTACATACGTACTCGAATCCAGACCAAAAGTTGAAAAAGATGAACCAATTCTAATTTCCCGCACAAAAATCTGGGTAGACAAAGAAACCTGGATGCTGCTCCGGTCTAATATATATGATAATAAACGAAATCTGATAATAGAAACCGAAATCAATGACCTGAAGATAAATACTGGAATTCCGGATTCGGAGTTTAAGTTTAACATCCCTGATGGAGCGAAAGTTAGGATAGTAGATCTGGAAGGAGAATTAAAGCCCCCTGAACCTTTAAACCTCGAAGAGGCTAGACAGAGATCCAGTTTTGAAATTCTTGCCCCTGAATATATTCCTGAAGGATATATCTTTAATTATGCAACTGTTTCGAATAGCACTAATTTAGCTCCTGAAGGAAAAAGCTCAGAAACTGCAACTCTTAGCTATAAAAAAGGGAATGAAAGTTTCGAAATAGCGGAAACCATTTATGAAAGTGAGCGGGAAGAACCAGTTGCAATTCAGGAAGCTGAAGATATTGATATTAATGGAAACAAGGGTAAGTATTTCGATGAATTCCCGGAACTGAAAATGGTACAATGGAACCTCGGGGAAGTTGAAATAACCCTTACCGGACCTTTAGAAAAAGCTGAAATGCTGAAGATTGCAGAATCCATACAGGAGCTTTTTACTGAATTCTATATCCTGGGGCCTGAAGGGAGAGCTGAAAATTATCCGACAGAGTATGTACTTGGAGAAAGTAAACCAGTAATAATAGGAATTACGAATCATGAGCAAAGGCCGGTAAATTACACAATAGACGTCAGGCTTGAAAACACAGCTTTATCTTTAGATGAGAGTAAAAATATATTCGTCAAAAATAATGAAACTCTGGAAAAAACAATTAATATAACTCCTTCTATTCAGGGAAAGCATCTGAAACTTGAGTTCTTACTTTATAATAAAGATAAAGAGGATCATTTTGAGGAGAATGCTATACCCTATAGGGATCTTCATTTATGGATTAATGTATCTTAAAATCTTTAAGGAGAGCCTTAATAAGGCAATACTGGTAAAAATAGAGGAGAGAAAGCTTTAGAAATAATTATAGAATCTTCTCCCCTCAAAATTTGCTTAAATACCTATTTATTCTTCTGGAGGTATTTATTGGAGGTATTAAGGATTGCCTGATTTTTTGGTGAACGCTGAAAGGTCGGATTACTCTTCTTTTGTTATTCTTCTTTTTTGAATTCCATGTAATTTCTCTACTTCCTCAAGCCCATATTCCATATTATATCCTCATTCTCATATTCATTAATCCCAATCGGTTTTACTAATATGTATGTGATTTTAAAGGGCTTCAGAGGCTATTTATAAATTTAAATGCCTCCAAATTTCCTTTCAAATCCGTATTTAACCCCGGATTAAAATTACATAAAAATTTTGAAATTTTTCATAATTTCGATCTCATTGGGAGTTAGAAGCATTCCGTTACTGAATGAAAACCCATATTTCTCAACTATTTTCATTTCATCAGGAGTCAAAAAAGTACCATTATCAAATACAGATTCGTGTAAAGTAGGTTTTGAAAGGTTTCTTTCTGTCGTTTTATTCATCGACTGATCTCCTCTGTGGGTTTTAGTTTCAATTTCCTTATTATTTTAGGTTTACGGAAATATATTACCTATTAATAGTATAAATTATTTTCCTTTAGTT
>CAZFNE010000520.1:0-1901 GCA_964520335.1 uncultured Methanosarcinales archaeon
ATATGGGAAACTGTAACCATATAAGGCAACCCTTTAAGCGAGATAACAGCGCCAATAGTGCAGCGCTTTCCATTGTAAAGAAAAGAACCGCCTGATTTTATCATAAATTTTCGTCAACCTTCCAATTTTGCTTATGACTGATTTATGAAGTTTCTATTGCTTATGTTAAATTGTGTTCCAATTATATTTAACAGTACTATTAGACTGAAAACTCATTCGCTGCTTGACAACTAAAACAAGAGAACCGAATTTTATTTTTCTTGAATTTGGTGGCTTACATGATTGATTTTTCAAAATCTATACCTCGATTAGTATTGTGAATTAGGAAATAAGGCTTAATCCTTTTTCATTCGTTATCAGATAAATCACTAGGATAAGGAATTCTTCTTCATCGTTTTAACACAAACGAAAAATCAGGGGACAAGCATTATTTAATTTAAAGACAGACTCTAAAACGGTTATAGACCTAAAATATAATGAATGTTACAGCCCAGTTCAAGGCAATAGTCGATAGACGTCCACTTATCATCCATGAGCAATTCTTTGACGGAAAATACGGTCTCTCGCTGACAACTGCAAACAGAGAAGCCAGACGTGAAGCCTGAAGATGACGATTCAAGTATGTTGTTCTTGCTAACAAAGAATTGTGGACGTATAAATGCGATTACTGGATAGAAAAAGGCTGATTAAAAAATAATCGTTTTTCAACGAGCTTGTCAGTCAGTTTAATGGAGAAGTAATTATGATAAAGCTTGAAGATTTGGGGAGAAAGCTTACAGAAGCCGGCAGATTGAAATTACGTCCTTTATGTGTTTACGGTACGGATGAAATCCCTGAAGGAGCAATTCATCATACACAGTAGACCGCTGTATAGCAAAGGCGGCGTATATTTCCGCTTTCTTTAAAGAGACACCCACATTATATATTGAAGTAGGTCACGAACAGTGCTGCACTTGTGGAATGGTCTGGCTGGGGCTTGCGGAACCGCATCCCAAACTGAAATACTTCGTGACTATAGGCACGCCAGATTTCCATCGAGGCATTGCCGAGCATTTAAAGGCAAGTCCGGAGCTATTTGATGAACAAAGGGAACGAGCAGGAAAAATTACTCCATACGGTAAATACACAGTTATTGCTCCGTGTACCCATGATCTTGCACATGAGACTGTAAGGTCTTTTATTGTCTTTGCAGGCAGCGAGCAGATAAGGAATCTATGCGGGCTGGCACAGTTCAATAGTTCGGATCCCTTTTTTAGAACCGTGATACCAGGAGGACCTATCTGTGCTATGATGATCGCTTTTCCTGCGGGCATGGCAGAAAATGCGCCGAAAGACTCGCCTTATGTTGGACCTGTTGATCCTACAGGAAATCCCTGGCTGCCTTCTGAATTGATGATAATGGGCATTCCTTCGAGGCTAGCACATCAGATGGGGCGCCAACCTGGGAGAGTCTTTTATCTGCAAGCGGAGCAAAATAGCATACCCTGAGAACCGTATAACCATAAAACCATATAAGGGTGCAGAGAAGTAAAAAACCATAGAGCATGAATAAATAACAGCTATGAAAATAGCAAAAATCCATAAGTGACTTAATAAAAAACCTCAACTTTATGCTTGACAGAATTGAGGATGATACTATTCTGCAAGGATTATGTTATCTTTGGAATCAAGAAGCATTAAGGACCTAGATGACACAGAATGTAGAGAGATCCTTACTAAAGTGCTCATCCTCAAGTTCGATTCATTTTTTCCTGTTAAGTCTCCCCAGAACAATACTCATTCTTACCGTTGAAAACTACTTTGCAGCTATATCCTACTTCTACTTCCTTAAATGAAGTGCCGCAAACTAAGAGCGTGTCTTAAAATTCATTCTCATTCTTGTAAATGTTTGACTTTCGCCT
>CAZFNE010000521.1:0-1900 GCA_964520335.1 uncultured Methanosarcinales archaeon
GACGTTCTTGTCCCGCTCGCGAAGCGAAGCGGCTTTTCCTTAATTGATAGTATAAGACAAAAGGTAAGGGATGTTATATTTGTTCACTATGATTACAGAATTATTAGATAAAGAACAAAGGGCTGCTTTACGGATCTTATAAGGCAAAAATTGCAGCAGCGAGAGAAAAAACAGAAAGATTAAAGCAATTCATTTTTGTAAAGGTTTTTCCTCAGTCAATTCTTGCAAAGGCTTTCTCAGGAGCGAACAGTCAATTCTTTCAAATGTATTTTCGGGTGAACTTGTTGAGACAGAGGTTGAGATTGTATGAAGAGAAGGTAGGAATTATGAGACTGCTCAGGTTTTGCTTGAGAAGATCAAAGCAGAGAAAAAGATAAGCAAGGAAAAATAACAGTGCTGCTTTTTGTAGTTCAGTCTCTTCTTTTTTACGTTAAGAGAAAGGCCGGCTGCTTTGCAGCCGGTGAGAGTTCCGGTACCCAAAAAGCAATCCGAAAAAAACGCAGTGATTTTTCCAATTCACAGTTAAACAACCACCGCCATATCAAGTGGAATTCAGATCGAGGAAATACAGCTTGAAAAATACCTCTTTCAATGTTTTAATTGAGCCAACCTACAACCTGAAAAGTAAATCCCTGGCGAAACTTCATACCGTTGCAAGGAAATAGAAATATACAGGATTTTGCTGAAAACCTGGGCCTGAAGATTCTCAATCTAATGAAACAGCTGGGATAAAATATGTCTTCTTCTCGCGTTGGACCTGATAATGATCAGAAAACTGATGATAAAAGTGATTGGAACACCAATAATGATACTGATCATTGCAGTGAATATCGCACCAGCACCTGCAGCAAAAAGCAGGGCTCTCTTAATATGGTAACAGAAACTACCGATGCTTATTCTCCGGAACAATCCACAATTTCCAATTCATTTTATAACGTAAAGGTCAGTCCGGAAATAAGGGCAATTACTAATAAAAATTTCCACAAGTTTTTGAATGAAATATTATCTGAAATTATTTTCCAGCTAATAAAATTTGAGAAAAAAGATAATGTTGAGATAAATGTGGAACTTTCAAGGGATCTGGAAGTCCCGGAGTGGAGAGAATTTGTTATTACTGTAAAATTACTCTCAATGGATTATATGGATGATAAAGAGTTTTTCAATTTATGGAAAGAGATAGATAGGAGTGTAAGAAGCAGAATATCTTCGATAAAAGACGTAGATAAAGAAGTTCTCGAAAAGTACGGAAAACCCATTATTATTTTAGAAAAAAATGAATAATTAAACCTTTTGCACCTGATTTACATGTCTTTTGATCCCTGCCTTCTCCTAGTTTGTCCTCTGCATTATCCGAAGATCCAAATTATGAGGATGAGTCAAAGTACAGGACGTCCATAAGTCGGGCTTATTATGCAGCTTTTTTAGTTGCAAGAAGCTATCTGGAATCTACAGGTTACAATTTTCCTCCTGATTCTAATGTGCACAAAAAAGTAATTGACTATATGAAGAACAAAAACTCCTTTTAAGTAATCTCCTTTTTAATTTAAGAGATAGAAGAAACAATGCAGACTATAACCTGGATGCTCAAATTAAAAAAGGGATTACTATTTCTTCAATAAAATCTGCACAATGGTAATCGACGAGATTAGAAAATTGTGAGATTGAATAACTTCTTACAGACATCTATTCTATTAACGGCCACCCCTCTCCTCACCTTCCCTCTCCAGTAGCCAGTACCACAAAGGCACATACCTTATCCTCTTTCCATCAATAAGCTCCTCATCAAAAACGTCTGACGTAATGATAGTCCCCTCTTTCATTTTGAAGTTCTTCATCCCGGCAAGTAAGCCGTTCACTTCGCGTTCTTTTGTTTTCGGGTCTGACAAATCCGAGCAGACCT
>CAZFNE010000522.1:0-1898 GCA_964520335.1 uncultured Methanosarcinales archaeon
GAAGCCCTGGCCTCAGGGAAAACCGAACTTGGACGTGTAAGCGATGCCGTAGAAAAGTTCAAAGAGGCGAGTAAGAATTATAAAAAAGCTGATGTGTGCTATAATGTTTACAGTGGGCTTCTAAAAGTTCTGGAATACGTGGAAGGGGAGGGGGAAGTAAAAGTTCCTGAGCTGGAAAAAGTAGTTGCTGAAGCCGTTATGCCTTTTCAGGACGATGTTAGCCTTACCGGAATAAAAGCTTCTTTTGAAAGTATCCCAAAAATCTTTCAGGAAGAAAGCAGGACAACTCGGCGGCAGCGGCAGGAAGAATTTGAGGAAAAAATCAGCTTAATCGAGTCCAAAGCTCTTGAGAAACTCTTTGGTCACGTGAACAGGAAAATTGAGGATTATTTTGAAAAACCCTTTAATCTCAACGTCATTTATGAAAAGTGGAAATTGAAAGTAATATTTCATGACCCCGAACAAATAAAAGGGAAATTAACCATCAAGGCGGGAGACAAAATTCTTTTTGATAGAGCTCTCTCCAGAGATGAGATTGAAAAAGGCTTGCTTGAAATAGATTTACTTGAATTAGATTATTTGCCTCAAGGAGAAGATAAAATCAGTTTCATGACAACTGGACAGAAAAAAGCAGTTTTTGAGACCGTCAATTATTTTGAAAAAATAACCAATGGTCGTGAGACTCGAATTCTTCAACATGACTGCAGTACTCAAATCTGTATTGGAAAGGAGCCAAAAATTGCCGTTGTTCAGCTAAAATATCATGCTTACAAGGAGAATTCTGTTATAAAAATCTCGGCTGACGATAATTATCATAAAAAGGTAATGGAAATTCTTGAAACTTTAAAAAATGAAGCTGATATTGTTGTTTTCCCGGAATTCTCTATTCCTTTTGATTATCTTGAAGAGATAAAGACATTCGCAGACGAAAACAGGATTCTGATTGTTGCAGGCAGTCACTACGTCACAGAAAAAAATTTAGAATCCTATGGAGATTTATTCTCTAGAAAATTTAAAGAAGAAGATTTGATGAAAAATATTTCTCCTATAATCATTCCTGATTCAAAAATAATTCATAATGAAAAATATCTTGGAGCCAGTGTAGAAAGATCATCCTTTTTCGAAGAAGGAATGGAAATTGGAAAAGTAAATCACATATTCAAACTGCGAGAAGGACTTTCCGTCGGAGTCATGATTTGCTACGAATTTCTCAACACTGAATATAGACACCGACTAGTTCCTGTTTGTGATGTAATTCTTGTGCCGCAGACAAATCCAGACACAAAAAGCTTTTACGATGATGCTTGGAACGATATAGATCGCCCATTGTGTGGAGGAAATAGACATTTCATTATCGCAAATGGCATCTTTACTTTTGGAGATGACAAGAAAGTTCAGGGAGGAAGTACAGGCACAGCCTCAACACTGAATAAACACTTAAACAGAAGAAGAGAAGAGGGGATTGTTGCCCCTGTAAATAGGGTAATGGAACAGTTTGTTCTAGTTGCCAAAATAAACACAAATTATTTCCCTGGCCAAGACACCCAGAATGCACAAGAAGCAGTTACAGATAGGCTCATTCAAATTTTTGAAGAGGATGAATTCCTCAAAGATTTAGACAACAAAGGTTCCAAACCAAAAGGGGAAGATTTCATTAAACTGTTAAGGAATGTTGAAACCTGCAAGGACAAAACAGAATTAAAATGTCTTCTTGAGGAGGCTCAAAAAGAAATTTATAAGACTGAAGTGGATGGGAAAGTGAAGAAAGAATCTTTGATAGAACACTACTCTCCTCTGATGAATAATCGAATTAAGGATATGGAAAACTTAAATCTACAAAAAATCAAGAAAAGATGCCGCTTTATCCTTATAGAGAAAAATTAAAATCAATTTCAACT
>CAZFNE010000523.1:0-1884 GCA_964520335.1 uncultured Methanosarcinales archaeon
TTAATGATGTCATTGAAATTTACATTTGCCGAAACTTCTGGAACAAATAAAGGTGATATTTTATGTTTTCCACATCCGAGCTCAGGGAAGCAATAAAGTCTATGGGTCTTGTTTTTGGGGACATTGGGACAAGCCCTATTTATACCCTGACTGTAATTTTCCTTCTCACAGAACCTACTGAAGCTCATGTTATAGGAGTTTTATCTTTAATTGTCTGGACCCTTATTATTCTTGTAACTATGGAATATGCCTGGCTTGCAATGAGCCTGAGTAAAAAAGGAGAAGGAGGGACAATTGTTTTAAAAGAAATCCTTGTCCCTCTTCTGAAATCAAGCAGACAGATTTCTATAGTTACCTTATTAGCTTATATAGGAACCTCATTTCTTATTGGGGACGGAGTCATCACTCCCGCAATAAGTATCCTGAGTGCTGTTGAGGGAATACACATTATTTCAGGCTTTGAAAATACAGCGCAAAGCGTTCTGATTCTTATTGCAGCACTAATTGCAATAGCGCTCTTTTCCGTTCAGAGCAAGGGAATTGAAAAAATTACATGGGTTTTTGGTCCTGTAATGCTTATATGGTTTGCCTGTCTTGCAGCTTTTGGAATTGCTTCTATATTTTATACTCCTGCTGTGATTAAAGCTATCAATCCTTATTATGCTGTCAGTTTCCTTCTGAACAACGGGATTGCCGGATTTTTCGTGTTATCCGAAGTTATTCTATGTGCGACTGGGGGAGAAGCATTGTATGCTGATATGGGCCATCTTGGCAGGGAACCCATTCTCAATGCCTGGAAACTCGTTTTTTTTGCTTTATTGCTCAATTACCTGGGCCAGGGAGCCTTTATTCTTCGGAACCCCGATTCCTCTAATATTTTATTTGAAATGATTGCCCAGCAGGCAAATATTATTTACATTCCCTTCTTGATTCTAAGTATAGTTGCTACTGTTATTGCTTCTCAGGCTATGATCAGTGGGGTCTTTTCCATTGTTTACCAGGCCATAACAACCCGGGTAATGCCAATGCTAAAGATCGATTATACTTCAGGAGAATTGCGTTCCCAGGTATACATAAGTGCAGTAAACTGGATGCTTCTTATAGCGGTACTATATATGATATTTTATTTTAAAAAATCAAGCAATCTTGCAGCAGCATATGGGTTGGCGGTCACGGGAACCATGACCATTACTGGCATCTTGATGACTTCGATATTCTATCACAAAAAAGACATATCCAAGGCTATAATTGCTTTATTCATAACATTCGTTGACGTTGTTTTCCTGCTTTCAAACACCTATAAGATTCCTCTCGGAGGTTACTGGTCGGTCATAATAGCAGCATTAATCTTTGCTCTTATTATTATCTATACCTCGGGACAGAAGAGACTTTATGAATTAATGAGTCTCATGAAAACAGAAAATTTCCTTGACAAATACAACCATCTATACGCTACTGAGAATAAAATCAGTGGGACTGCCTTATTCTTTGCGAGAGATATCAGCAGGGTGCCTCAATATATTTCCCATGTGATGTTTAAAAATAATATTATTTATGATAATAACATCTTTATTTCAATTATTAGGACTGATAACCCTTTTGGAATAGAAGCTTCTTCTTTAAAAGAACTTGCAAAAGGTTTGAATGTATTTGAAATAACAGCTGGATACATGGAAATTGTTGACGTTGAAAAAATTTTGCAAGATCAGGGAATTCGTGAAAAGACAATTTTTTACGGAGTAGAAGATATCTTTACCAACAATATAATCTGGAAAATTTTTTCCGTAATCAAGAAGAATTCCCCTTCTTTTGTTCAGTTTTACAGACTGCCAACCGACGAACTTCACGGAGTTATGACAAGATTCGAAATGTAAAATTGTAAAA
>CAZFNE010000524.1:0-1883 GCA_964520335.1 uncultured Methanosarcinales archaeon
CAGTTAAGCTTTTGTGGATTTGTTCAAAAATTTCGTCGTTCACCTGAACCACCCGGTATTATTGACACCATTTATAGTGTAGTGCATCTCATAATCTTGATTAGTGATATTATAATGTTGTCATGACACTTTTTTATTATTTAGGCAGATGTTTTGTCCTGGAACAACTTTACCTCAACACCAGAAATTAATTTATCAAGACAAAAAATTAATATCTTAAATGTGGTAAAGACGGAAAAGTTACTGTTTTATTATTTTTAATAATGTCACCAGGCAGTACTGTTTACAATAATCCCTAAATCGGAGAGCTCTTAGACAAACTTATCAGATACCCAGATACCCGAACAATATTTTTATATAAGTATCCTCAATTTTTAATCATAGCTTTAAATCACACAAGTAAATTCACAGTAAATTCACAGTAAATTCACAATAAATTCACAGTAAATTCACATTTACTCTCAGAACAGCTCATAGAATTAATTCCTCGATGTAATGTCTTCACATCTTGCTTCTAAATAATCGTCAAGCCAGATTTTTAACCAAATTCCTTTTCAGGTTTCCTTATTAAAAATGCAATATTTTCAAGAATTGATTTTGAGTACTGTTACTCAGGTAAAAGAAAAACATTGCAAATAAATCAAATTTATACATTTAATAATTAATCGGAGAAAGATGAACAATAAAATTGACAGAAAGGGAATTTTCTGGTTTCTGATACTTACTTTCTTCCCAACAATTATATTGTCTTTGATATTTAGCCGCGTGCAGGAAAATATTGTTGATAACGTAATCATATATCAGGGTGTATTTTCTCTTATTGTCATGTTTTTTCCCGGAATCTCGGCTCTTATCGTTAGAAAGTTCATTAGTAAGGAACGTTTAAAAAATTCAGTAATAAAATTTGGCTCCTGGAAACCTTATTTGCAGGCTTCTCTGTTAATTCCATTCCTCTACATCATAATTTATGCAATTACTGGACTTTTTTATCAGCCTGATTTCGCACTGAAAAATTTTTTAGCTCAAGTAGAAATTGAAGAAGTGCCTTTTAATCCATCTTCAGCCCTTCTAATATTTTTTATTTTAACACTCGTGATCATTCCCATCATAAACTTCATTCCGGCTTTTGGAGAAGAGTTTGGCTGGAGGGGATATTTACTCCCTAAATTATTGCCTCTCGGAAGAAAAAAAGCACTCATAATCTCAGGTCTAATCTGGGGACTCTGGCATCTGCCTTTTATATTTCTTCTTAACTCCGGGGATTATCCTGACAAAATAACAGGAAGCCTGATATTTACTGTCCTGATAACCTTGCTCGGAATTTATATTGGAGTTTTGAGCCTGAACAATAAAAGTATACTTCTGGCTTCATACGTACACGGAATATTCAATGCACAGGACCATGGGATATGGATTATCATCTATTCGGATTATAACCATTTGATAGGTGGGGGAGAAGGGCTTATAGGAATTATTGTTCTGTTGCCAGTTGCTCTATATTACCTGAAAAAAACAGAATTGAGTTCTATCCGGACAGTTCCTGATACTAAATAAAAAACCCTATGATCTAAAGAGTAGAAAATTGTGGATGATCCGGATTCTGTGACCGTTTTTTGCTTTGCGACAGAATTCACTGACTCAAATTCGGGTTTTAATAAAATAGTTAATTTTAATTAAATAGTTAAATACAAATAAACAGTTATTTTTTTCTCAGCCAAATTGGACCGAAAGCATTGAAACCGAACCGCCATCAAACCCTTTTACTGGAAAACTGACCTTCTCATCTCCTTTTCGGCAACCTGCAACATAGAGTAAAGGTAAATAATGGTCCGGAGTAGGAATGGAAAGAACTGCATCCTTTCCGAGGGTCATATAGTTGATTA
>CAZFNE010000525.1:0-1878 GCA_964520335.1 uncultured Methanosarcinales archaeon
TAAAAAGCCTGCTTTGGGGTTCCTGGCTCGAAAATTACTCTTGGGAATTCTCCGTGGCCTGCATGCAGAATAAAAAGCAGATCCCCTTGTTCTGTGCGTGTGGGAAAACCTGTAGCTGGTCCAGGGCGCTGCATTTCCGCGATCACAAGAGGAGTTTCGGTCATTCCTGTCAGGGAGAGACCTTCTACCATAAGGGCGAATCCTCCTCCTGACGTTCCGGTCATAGCCCTTACGCCTGCAAAAGAGGCTCCTATCGCCATATTAATGGCTGCAATTTCATCTTCAGCCTGCTCAACAACGAGGTTATACTCTTTTGCTCTGGAAGCAAAGTACTCCATAATTCCTGTTGAAGGCGACATAGGATATGCCGAGTAGAACTTACAGCCGGACATAATTGACCCCATCCCGATTGCTTGTAGCCCGGTTATAAGCATAAGCCTTTTGTACTCAGGTTCTCGAATTCCAAAGGCTTCACAGCGCGGACAGTTTTTAACAGCATAATTATACCCAGCTTCTGCGCAGGCAATATTATTCTTGACAATTTCGTTTCCCTTTCTCTCAAATATTTCTCTCAAAATGTTCTTAAGTGCCTCAAGCCCAATACCAAGTATTCCAAGTGCAGCTCCTGTTGCTACCGTATTTGCCATAACACTATTCTTTCCGACATCAAGGGCTATTTGCTTGAAAGGTATATCTATGAACTCAGGATCTTCAAATTTCCTTTTGGCAATTTCGGAATCGTAGAGAATAAATCCTCCATCATTGACACTTTTCCTGTGGATTTCAATTGTGTTCAGGTCAAGAGCCAGAAGAATATCGGGCGTCTCTCTGGAGGCTGATATTTTCTGGTCGGAAAACCGAATCTGGTAATAATTGTGTCCCCCTCGTATCCTGGACATGTAGTCCTGATGCGTAAATACTTGATACCCTATTCGAGAAAAGACCTTTGCAAGAGCTCCTCCTGTCGTTTGCAGTCCCTGTCCTGCCTCTCCTCCTATTCGAAGCGTATAATCCAGAAACTTAACCCCCATTTTACTTTTATTTCTCTGTATAAATTCTTTATTTAAAGTTTTTAAATTTGTCAATTCTAATTTTTAAACCTTTTTTAAGCTTTTTTCTGCAATTCTTTTGGAAGTGTTTAAGTTAATATTATTCTTAGGGTCGATAGCTAGAACACTGATTTTAAGGAATTCAGTTTGTTAAAATATCCAGTCTTCTGAGCTTGTTAGGGTTGCCATCATTTTCGTTTTATAAGCGTTTTGTTCTATTATTGTATGAGCATAGACTAAACGCGTAAAAATCGAGCCTATATACTGTCCTATACAATTACAACAAAACAGAAGTTCATTGGCTAATTTTTCTTTATTCTGTACCCTCTGACCCTATTTAACCCTCTCTTTTTGAATTCCTGAAAGAAATATTATTATTAAGCCTTATATAATCTTGCTTTTTTCCTTATTTGGGAATAAAATATCTCAATACTTACTAATTCTTTTTTACTTCCATTAAGCCATAAAAAGGATTACGGAGCAGAACAAATCTAGTTAACAGAACAGATCTAGTTATCTCTATTTTTGATTGTAGAGATTAGTATCTTCTTGGACTTCAATACTTTTGAACTTCAGCAAAGATAACATTAATTTTTACAGCGAAAAATGATGAAATAAAAGTATAGTCCCCATAGAAAAATGTATCTTATTCAGAAAGGGGACTCTTTACCTGAGAGAAAATATAATTCTGCTTTAATTACATAGTGTGAAGTACAGCTTTATTTTGAAGGTAACTCATAATTTTTAGAATTTTCCACGGCCGAGCTGGGCGTGGGCACGGGCCAGGTGTCCTGCAGCCTGAGCTCCTATAAGGTTAACTTCTCCTGCA
>CAZFNE010000526.1:0-1870 GCA_964520335.1 uncultured Methanosarcinales archaeon
AAAGGTTTTTTCGATATTTCATAGAAAAAACCATGTGATATCGAATCTTATAGACACAATGATTTGCATGTTTTAATTCCATCTAAACAAAAAAAGGAATTAAGAGTATAAATTAGTTATATTTGAGAACGGTTTTCGGGGAAGTTTCCATCCCCGCAGCAAGCTGCGGGGTATTCGAATGGAATAAATATTGCTAATTTCGGTTATATTTTCTTATTTCACCTATACCTTATAGCAACGGCTGTTACTTAGGAACGCCCGTTAACGTTAAAAGGTCTCCTTTTGAGTTTTTATCTTGAAATTTTTAAGTGTAGAAATATAAAGAGTTGAATCATTTCTGTTTGTAGATAATAATAAAGAGAAGTAAACCTTTTGCATCTATTAAAGCGCTTATTTTTACCCCTTTTACCTTTTTGTATCCATCATAACCAATTTTCCCCCTTTTTAGCAGGAATATCCTTTGTATCAGTAAAACAATAAGAAAGATCTATTTTCTTCAAATCATAGCCTTTAATTAACTTCCTTAAATCAGAACAAGGTCTTCCTGAATGTGGTTTTTGTGAAGGAAGATAATTTTTTGTTGAAATTCATAAAACATAGTCGATCTATAAAAAGACGTCAATCAAAAGTTATAATTAATAATAACAGTGGCTCTGAGATAAACTCATCCATAAAATATTTGCAATATAAAAATAGAAGATATTATATAATTTGTTTTAAAAGTCAACTTTGAGAAGTTGAAAGTTTATCTATAATTTTAATATAGGTCGTGCTGCATTAGCTGGTTAATATTTCATCTTATAATATATGTTGTTCATCTGGATTTGTTTTTCAAACACCCAAGTTGATCCTCATACACAGAATTGAATCGTATATAATGCAGAAAGCAGGCAAATGATCATGATTGGTTAAACCCGCGGGAGAATATCAACCTATTAGTGATGGACCACCCTAATTTTCCAGGTATTGGATATAAATTCCTTGATCTGTATTCCATATAATATTTTAGAATAATTTTCCTCTATACATTTTATTTAAGCAGTCCTGATTAATATAATTAAATATAGAAGACGTATAAGTGAGATAGGGCAATTATCCACTATTGATTTTTAAATTAAAACTAACTTATGTTAATATGATTCTGGTTGGTAATTAACAAGTATATCTAATTATTAGGTAAATAGAATTATAAGTTAGGGCTTAGCAAAGTAAATAAATAATCAATATATTCAATTATTAATCTATTATAGGTTAAAATTTCATCTTTCTTAGATAAATAGATAAATGGGGATATTTGCCCTTATTAGAATTCCAGATATAATCTTTATTCAATGGAATGAATTCTTTACTTCAAATATATGACATTTTCTTTATAGTCGAATTAAAAATTAAAAATGTGTTTCATAGAATACTTGTTTTATCAAATGATTCTTTTTAAAAAATCTGATTTATTAAGATATGATATATATGAGAAAAGTCTTTAATCTCCTCTAAAAGGAAGCAAATAATTAAGCTTTTTGCTTTAATTTAAGCAATTTAACGACTTATTTATTGAGTTAAAGAGTAAAGAAAGATTATTTGAGAATTTAGATCAAAACCCAGTAGTATTCTGGATGCTAGAAAAAAATTAAGAGCTATAAAAATAGTCTAAAAAGGATTATTTTTCAGAACAGCCTATCTCTTATTTTCAAGGCTTAGTAATACAGTGAGAAATTATTACAGTCTTCGCATATAATATAAAGTGTGAATAAATTGGGTTTTCTAGTAATTAAAACTAGATATGAAAGGTTTGCCGCACAGAATGAAATAAAATAGTTTGAAAAATAATTTTCAAGAAAGTAATTTATATATTGAGTAAGATAAAATTTTG
>CAZFNE010000527.1:0-1869 GCA_964520335.1 uncultured Methanosarcinales archaeon
TCAAAATGACAGACGATGACATGGGATCTTATATTACGAAAAGATTCCAAGGAGAGGAAAGAAAACAGGAAATTTTAAAAGAATTCGTAAAAATAGTAATTGATGGAAAGGTGACATCATGAATTATATTGATATTGTTAGCCCGAGAGAATACGAATCAACCATATATTGATTCTCATCAATTGATTTTTTTTCTTTTCTTTATATCGTTTTCCAATCGTATAAGCCCTCTGGTCATCCGTAATGTTTCTTTTCGACAACTGAGTTCAATCATCCATATGATGGCATAAGAACGAGAATCTAAATCTTTTTTCTTTTGTTGTAAATTCAACTCTCAATTTTTTGAATATTTTCCCTAATTTTCTAGGTTTATATCTTATCGAATAGTATATAATTATAAACACAAAAATAACGCTCAAGTCGAATAAAATTTAAATTCGTAGTTTTTTATTCAAATTTGTGCAAAATCAGGGAAAATACTCAATTTTAGAGGTGTTCTAAACTCGATTATTTCATATTATAAGAATATGCTTGTTTGCTTCTGCTAATAATCTTAAAACGCAAAAAAAGTGTCAGAAACTCATAGATATTCATAATCAGCAGCTTGAGCCCTTATTTTTCTATCGAATTTTAGTTTTGTTTTTAACCGGTTTATGCTTTCAATATCTCTGTTTCATCAAAATAAGCATCATTTAACCTCTATTTGTAGGCTAAATAATCCCTGTGAAAAAAGTAAAACAAAATTATTAAAAATAAAAGTGCGCATGCAAAAAATTTATCAATTAATAATGTTTCTCAAGTCGCTCTCTCATTCTTTTTGCTTACTTCTTCTTTTTGGGAGGCGCCGCCAGAAGAGCTGGCGGAGGTGCCCATATTCAGTGTATAAGTTAGAAATCACTGTTGGTAGATATGTTTCAGCACTTCTAATCCTGATAGTCATTAAGTTTTTAACGTATTTTAGAGCCTGGCTCGATGTCTTTGTCCGGCATCAGCGCCGCAACAATTTCTCCACCGTTATCTGCAGCAAGCATCATTCCGTTTGATTCGACTCCGCAAAGTTTGGCAGGCTTCAGGTTAGCGAGCACGATTACTCTTTTTCCAACAAGCTCTTCAGGAGTATAATACGAAGCCATACCTGCTACAAGCTGCCTTGGCTTTTCTTCTCCTATATCTACTTCGATTCTCAGGAGTTTTTTGGACTTTTTGATTGGCTCGGCAAGCAAAACTTTTCCTACCCGAATATCAAGTTTTGAAAAGTCCTCATATTCAATCAGGGGAAGTATTTCTCTTTGTTTGGGTTCTTCGGTCTTTGCGGCTTTTTCCGTTTTTTCTGCTTTTTCCGTTTTTGCGACTTCCTTTACAATTTCTCCTGCCGGGCCCATTCCTTCGGATTTGGAGGGCTCTTTTTCCTGTCCTTTGCCTGCTGCTTTCTTTGCATTTGCAGCTTTTACTCTCTGGTTTGCAATTTCTTCCATTTCCCCTATTCTATCATCTTCAAGCTTTGTGAAGAGGATTTCAGGCTTTTCGAGCTTTATACCTGGTTTTAAGGGGACAACCGCTTCATCATAGAGTGCAGCATGCAGGTCATCTTCCTGGCCGAGTTCTTTCCAGGCTGTCTCCATTGTTTGCGGAATCACGGGCTCAAAGAGCAGGCTGAGGGCTTTTACGAGCTGAAGACAGTTATACAAAACCTGGCCGCAGGCTTCCCTGTCTTTTTTAATCAGGCTCCAGGGCTCGTGAGACTGGAAATAGGTGTTTCCGAACGAGGCAAGGGTCATGGCGGAATCTACGGCTTTTTTGAATTCATATTCAGCCATTGCTGCTTTTACTTCTTTCAGGGCTTTTTCTATTTCCTGTTTTACCTGGGGT
>CAZFNE010000528.1:0-1864 GCA_964520335.1 uncultured Methanosarcinales archaeon
AGAGCTTTGTTTTCATAATGAAGACCATCTCTTACCTTGAAATAAGTAGCATCGATAAGCAAGTAAGGTGTTTCGTGTTCTATTGGCTTTGAGAGAAATTCACAAACCTTCGTGTCAAGTTCTTTTGTAATTCTTGAAACAGAAGAGGCTGAGATTTCTCCTACACCTAAAGCTGTCATTATCTTTTCCCCTCTTCTGGTAGAAACGTCCTGGAGATAGGATCCCGCTACAGCGGCTAGGATAGCCTTTTCAACTCTGGAATACTTCTCAAAAACTTCCGTTTCAAAGGGAAATTCACGGAATTGAGGCTTTAATAATTCGAGTTCCCCATACTTGGTCAGGAGAGTTCGAGGTTTGTAGCCGTTTCTACTGGCTTTACGCGAATCAGTCCTTTCATAACGTTTTGCACCAGCCTGGAGGAGGGCTTCCTCCTCCATTACAAGGTTTAAAAACCATGTAACTAACTGGCGAATTCCAGCTTCCTGATCGAAAAGATAATCTTTTATGAGTGAGAATAAATTAACCATTGACTCTGCATCCTGCTTTTTTGTGATGAGAAAAGAGATACAGAGTCAATCATATTTTACAGAACTTTCGGCACACTGCCATACGTCTGGTAAGGGAAAAATAATAAGTCATGTTTTACGGCGAAACAATTTCTCTTTTTTCTTCTTATTATTTAATCATTATTTACAAATAATGATTAGACTTATTTTTGCGAGTACAAAATTTCGCAATTGCGATTAAGGCGATAGCATTAATCACTAGTCTTATTCTGAAAAGCAATGAGAAGCATAAGCAGGAGCTTTGCTTCGGGCTGCAAGCCAACAGTAATTAATTATTAACTAAAACGACTCTTTGAATATCGTTTTTATCATAATATATTATTCAAAACCAGTTCATTTTTCATCTTCTTTTTTTGGCCTGCAACAATTGCACCAACTGCACCATTCTTCGCAATTCATTGTGCTCATATGTTTTATAACAGAAGCGAGTCCTATAATGGCTAAGACACAGATCACTATTTTCATAAAATTATGCATGATTATTCACCCCAATATATTATTGTACCTTATCGTTTATGAAGATACGCAAACAAAGCTTGATGTGGAAGGCTACAAGCCAATAGTAAGCGGTTATCCTATACTGATTTAAAGCATTTTGTTATAATTATCTGATATAAAAGTACCATAGTGTAAAAGAAATTCCACAAAAACAGGCAATGATTACAAGTAACCAGTATAATTTGTTATTAGGTTTTTTGAGTTCTTCTTCTGTAAAGTAAGTCATTTTATGCTCCCTATATTTTCCACTGTATCTTATTGGATTGTGCATATAAATAAATTTTCTATAGTTTCGAATATTTTAGAAAATTTTAAGTACCATATAAAATAGTCCAACTAATGACGATTATAAAAATTCCTTATTATCCCAAGAATTCTTTAAGAATTCCCTCATTTTCGAGTAGTACAGGCAATTAGAACTCAATACTTCTATTCTTATTGTTCTGGAGGTTCTATTATGGTAGAGCCCCTAGATATTGATATGCTGAATTTTATTTTTCAATAACGTTAAGCAAAAAATATAAATTTGACCTTATTTTAAAAGCAATATTCTATTAACACTTTTCTGAACAAAAAATTCTTTTCAAACAGACTTTCTTTTTTAATACCGAAAAACAATAAATAACATTACAAAAAATCTAATTACTGCTAATTATCGCTTTTATACTTTATAACAAATGGCGGACTATTATTTTGAGCCTTTTCTATTTATTGAAATGATTGTCTACCGTTGGACGATGTTTCTATGAAGATGAGCCCACGTTGTACCTATTGCCTGCTCTCAAGAGTGCACTTCCAGT
>CAZFNE010000529.1:0-1859 GCA_964520335.1 uncultured Methanosarcinales archaeon
TTTCTTTTTCAAGCCTTTTCAGGCCAATTTCGGATTTTTTTGACTGGAAAAGGAGTTCATCGGTTAACTTATGGTAGCTTGCCAGCCGCTCTTCTGAAAGAAAACCGTCCTTTACTGCCTGCAGGACAGAGCATCCCGGTTCATCGCGATGCGTACAGTCTTTGTACCGACAGGTACTGGCCATCTGAACAATATCTGAAAACGTTTTTTCCAGGCCTTCGGAACAATCCCCAAGCTGGATTTCCCTAATTCCAGGGTTATCTATGACAACTGCTCCGTTGGGAAGAATGAATAACTGTCGGACTGTAGTGGTATGTCTCCCTCTTTCATCATCTTTCCGTACTTCGCCGGTTTTCTGGACAGCTTCATTGAGAAAAGCATTTAGAATTGTAGACTTCCCAACTCCAGAAGAACCAATAAGTGCCACTGTTTCCCCAGGATTCAGATAGGGACTGAGTGCATCAAGCCCGGTTTTTGAAAGGGCGCTTAAGGGAATAACAGGAACGTCCCCTACTGAAACTTTTATTTTTTCAATTAGCTGTGCCGGATCATCCGTGAGATCAATTTTGTTCAATAAAATGACGGGTTTTGCACCTGAGGAATACACAACAGTAAGGTATCGCTCAAGCCTTCGCAGGTTAAGGTCTTTTCCTACAGAAGTTACAATAAAAATAGTATCAAGATTTGCAGCAATTAACTGTTCCCCGCTTCCATCCCCAGGGCTTCCCCGCGAAAGGCAGGTTCTCCTGGGAAGGATATTTACAATTATGCGTGAGCCCATTTCTGGCTGGCATAATAAAACGACAAAATCCCCCACTACAGGTTGCCTGCCAGTTTTCAGAAGGGCTCCGGAAAGCCCTACCTTTATGACAGAATATCCAGGAATCAAAATTTCATAGACCGTCTTGTGCCTGGATGATACTCTTCCAGCTACATAAGGCCCTTTATAAGCAGAAAATGCTGATTCGAGTTCTTCATCCCATCCGGGAAGATAATTCATACAATCATGAGCTCTGTTTTCAATATCATAATTGTCTTTCATTGAATAAAATTGTCAATCAAAAGAAATAAGTTTTTTGATTTTTTTATTTATTCGTAGATCAATCCATCAAATCAAGAATACATTCTTAGCGAAAAAGAGACTGCAGAAAAAGAAAAAAATGAAAAAGAAAAAATGAATTTACTCCTTATTATGGAGAATCTCATAACTAACTTTTCCTCTGTCGATGCATTCCCTGACAAGCTTTTCCCTTTTGGAAAGGATTCCAGTCTTTCCTGATTTGACCTCAATGAATACCACTTTGTTCATTTGCCCCTCGGAAAGGCCATCAAAGATAATAAAATCCACAGGAGTACCCAGAAAGCGGGCATCTTTGGGGTTGTATTCGAAATCAGGGAAATACGGGATTAGATGTTCTGTAACTTTACCGCGGATGACTGCTTCGCTCTTCTTTACCGCATCCTGGCGGATTTTTTTCTCTTCATCAAGTTTCCAGGTTCGGAAGAGGGTATCGGCTCTTTCAGAGACTTGCCGCTCCATTTCTCTTTCCTGCCAGGCTTCATACATATCTCTAGCCCGGGTTTCCACCCTGCCCTTTAGCTGGACATATTTTATTAGCAGGTAAGCGGCAAACAGGGCAAAAAAAATTAAAAGGCTTGAGAGCATCCAGTCTTCCACAGTTTTTTCTCCTTTTTCTCTCTTTTCGCTTTTTCCGTTCCTTTTCTTCTTTAAAGAGTTGGATCTTATTAGATTTAATTTGTAATTTGAAAAACAAAAATTTGATAAACTAGATACGGAAGACTTTATAGACTTCAAAGGTTTTGAATATTTTAAAAGTATATAATATTTAAAGCTTTTT
>CAZFNE010000530.1:0-1858 GCA_964520335.1 uncultured Methanosarcinales archaeon
CAGCATCGTAGGCCAGTGTGTGAGCTACTGCTTCCAACATTGGCCACATTGGATGTTTGCGCATTTCTGGAACTTGATCTGCTGGCATCCCTGTTAACATCATAAAGAGCGCTAAAGCATCCCCTGTGTTCCCTGCGTTCAGCAATTCCGTAAGCTGCCTTCTGTATTCCATCCAGGCCTTACGGGCATCTCCATCAGAGTTATACGGTGCTTCATACATAGCAAGTTTCTTGACCTTATTTCCAAGCTTGACTGCTGCGTCCAGAGCAAGCGCAGCACCTGAAGAGATTCCGAAAACGAACGTATATCCACCCAGTATGTTTATGAGGGCCTTGATATCCTCAATTTCACGCTCAACAGCATATGGTTGAGTATCGGTACTATCACCCCGTCCTCGACGATCATAGTAAATCACAGTAAAATGATCCTTTAACAGATTAGCTAATTGCACTGTCCCCTGGTCGAACGCCCGATATTGTAAAGCTCCATCTACAAGGATAATTGCCGGCCCTTTTCCGATCCTTTCGTAGGCGATTACCGTTCCATCTTTTGAAATCACTTTCTGCATTTTTACCCCCTATTTAGAATTAGATATTCGCCTGTATTTTTTCAAATAGTTCATCGAGTCGATTATATGACTCATTGACTTCTTTTTCATATTCCGGCGAAAGCATTGCGTCTCTGTCCTCAACCGCCTGGCAGACAATTTGCACAACCATTCTTGTCCTATTGTCTGGCAATGTTTCAAATTTGTTGGTGCGTAAAATCACGTGACCTTTTTCAGGAAGCCCTTCAAGTTCAACAGTATCGATGATTCTCTCCGGGGCTGTAACCTCATGATATACGCCGCGAAAAGCGTAGTTTTCACCTGCCTGATCTTTTAATATATATCTCCAGGCTCCGCCGTTTTTCGGCTCAAATTTCTCAATATCCATGATGGTTCCTCTGGGCCCATACCACTGGTTATAAAGATCTGGATCAATGAATGCTCTAAAAACAAGCTCATTAGGCGCATCAAATTCCCGGATATTGAAAAGTTCCTGTTTTCCAGGTTCGGCAATGATTTTTGTTGGATTTTCCAATATTTCCCCCCTTATAATAGAATAATTTTAATTTTTCCTTTTTAATCATTCCCTTGAAACTTCGACTATTTTTACAAAAATTATTTTTAACGAGGATATTTTCCTTTTTAATTGAGCTTGTTTCATAAAACATAATTTTTAAAATGGAAATGCAGGAATTCCTATAACCCCATATGCGGTAATCTCTGACTCCAGAGCCTTTTGCTCATCTTTATTCAATTATCAAAAGAACTTAAAAATTGATTTCAACTGCACTCTTCTGTAAAGTTTTCTTCCAGGTACCTGCAACTTTCGGCCCATAATAATTGCTGAAGTAAAAGCATCTCCTATCGGCATTTCCTATCAAGATCATTTTTTAATTTCTTATTACTACTGGCTGTGTTTCCTGCAATATGGGCTGGCTTCCGGATTCCTTCCTTGATTCCTGATCAATCATGTATCTCAGCCCTATAAGCGTTACAAGATCAACAGCAAGGCCAAAAATTCCATAGAGCTGAATTTCAAAGAAATTAAAGACATGGACGAAGAAGATATAGATCAGCACCGAGCTTTCGAGAAGGCGGTAAGCTTTGAGCCTGTTTTTTCGTAGAGTTAGAATTTCCGCTACGGAAAAGGCTGCTGCCAGGATTGTAAAGCCAAGATGGAGCCAGTCAATCAAGGATAGAGAAGGAAGAGTAAGGTCAAGGACAGCATATGGGAAGGTTGAGCTCAGGACTATAAGATAGGACTTACGCGGTTGAGGTATTTTTTGTAAATTAGATTAAAATACTTTCTCG
>CAZFNE010000531.1:0-1833 GCA_964520335.1 uncultured Methanosarcinales archaeon
GATTACGAAGGATTGACAGAATCAAGCCAAGCATTAATTTATGCTGCTATGATCCACATAATGATTAGAAGACTGGCTAATGTCAAACCTTTATCCGAATGAGAATGAATTTTAAGACACGCTCTAAGAGTTTGTGGGCAGCGAGCCAAAAGTTCTGTAAATTTTAAACTTCAATATATAACAAGGAAGTGTATCAAAAGTTCTGTAAAATCTAGATTACTCATCATTATTTTTTTGCAAAAAGAAGATTTATTGTTTTACGAATACAGTATTTTCACACAAAACCACTATATTTTGTAGTGAATTTTAATTTGTTGGCAGTGTATTGATTCTTCTGTAAATTTGCTTTTGAGTTTATCCATAGGTTTCATGGTAAAACCTATGGATATCCTAAAAGTTTTAGATTCCCGAAAAATTACAAAATACCTCTAGTATGCAGAACTAACATAACTTTGCTAAAAATCGTAATACAAAAAATATTATTTCAATTTTATCGTCTGATTATTATAATGAAATTTGCCAATTTCAAGCTAATTTTTCCACAATTGCCTATGTGTTTGCTTCCTCGATCATTCTATATCTTATAGGAATAAGCAAGTTTTGACCGATGAAAGCTTTATCAAATGCAAAAATTCTATGATAAACATATAGGTACTCTTCTTTGTGTCTTTTGATGGCCCCGGCAGAAATTGCATTCACATGAACGCCGACTTTGCCAAATTTAACAGTCCAGACCTGCTAATCTCGTCGAATTTGTGATTTTTATTTCATAAATATTTCTTCATATTCCCAAGCACAATTTCATACCCAGCGGGAAGCATATGGCCCCCATCAAATATGAGCTCTGGCCGCAAATTCCCGTCAGCATCGGCTAAGCCGTCATTGACATTGATAAATTCATAACAGAGTTCATAGAAGCTTTTGAAAGGGCCTGTCTGAAATAATAGAGCTTAGTGTGGGAAACCGGAGAAGAGTGGTTATTCTCTGATTTCTTCTCCGATTTCGATTTTTTTACATATCCTCTTTAAATTTGATTAGCCTTAATTATGACTGTGTTACTGCCACTGGCTGATTCTTGCAGGATCTCACCAGAGTAGCGATTTCTTAAGGTATAAAATTGCGGTAAAAATAGAACACTTTGATTCTGATATAAAACCTATTTTCCTTTTGTTTCCTTTATATTTATTCGATTGTTTCAATTTTCTCTTTTTTGACAAATGGTTTGCTTATCTTCTCTGGCATCCATTCTGGACGGTTTTCTGGAGCTTTGACAATTTGTTTCCATGCTTTGAAAACGTGCACCTTTTTGGTTCCGCGTTCCCTGAGCATAAGAGTAACTGGTTTTGATTTTATTCCCTTGCATCTATTTGCAGCTTTTAGAGCAGCCTGTCTCGGCTGTTTCCCGGTGAAAACTCCATGTTCATTACCTTCGTCGTCTCGTAGTACAAAATTTCTCATGTCGGTTATAAAGATCACCTCAAAAATTAGTTGCTGATACTGATTAAGTTTTTAAGTATATAATATTTTTCTAATAATGTTGTCGATAGTTATTGGTTTATGCAAAGCACAATTTTTTGGTTCCGTTGCAAAAAATCTGGCTATTTTACAAAATAGTTGAAAACCTTCACAATAAGGCAATTTGAGTGATCAAATAGAGGTTAAAATAATATTTGAAGGAAATAATAATAGCCTTAAGTACAAAAAAATTATTTTTGCAACGGAACCCTATCAATCTAACCTAAGAAAATAGGTATGTCCGTATATAGTGAAAAAAGGGGGTAAGTTTTTAAATTTAAATTCTAATTTGATGGCCTCATATTAATATTTTTATTA
>CAZFNE010000532.1:0-1833 GCA_964520335.1 uncultured Methanosarcinales archaeon
TTCTCTGGCGCAAACCATAGAGAATTAATTGATAAGTATGCTAAAGAAGGTTGGAGATATATAAACGCAATTCCGTCATCATTCTATGGAAATAATGGTCAACCTAAAACTTTTGACTTAATATTTGAAAAGAGTGATGATGAACAATCTTAATATAAGACGTCGCAGTGGTAGGTATGAAGCATGCTTATCTATAATAAAGACGAGTATTGAGGAGTGAGAATATTGTCTAAAATCAAATTACAAGATTTAATAACTGTATTAAGTAGTGATGTAGTAAAATATAATTCATGTATTGAGATGAATTTTTGTGTTGATAATGATACAGAATATGGGGAATGTTGGATTGGGAAAATGCAGCATAGAGATGACCCAAGTAAAGAAGTGTACTGGTATGGGTTAGTTGCAGATGGATCCCAAGCATATGATTATACTAAATTAGAGGATATTTTAAATGCTGAAGTATTCCATGGCAAAAATTTGTGCGATATTATTGAAAAGATAACTTGGCACTCTTTAGATGGTTGCAGTATAGAAGAAAGATTACCAGATTACATTGATGATTATGCAAAAATACCAAAGAGGTCTGCACCTATAAATAGTAAGTAGAATAAGGTGTTTCTAAATGGAATGTTAAGGAAAGTAAGAGAGTTGAAATAGATAATGTATGGTATGAAGGTGCTAATAAATCACATAATATTACATGGTATTTGAGTAAAGCCAAACATCAATATATTTCTCAAAGATTTGTTGAAAGAGGGCTATCAGCAGGCATTGCTATTATATTACTCCAATGTAAAATTGACTACATTAAGAAGTTTTTTAAAGAAAATTTTTTAACCACCCTTTATTTTATTTATGCCTATATTTGGAGGTAAAATGATATATATAGAAAATAATAAAATTAGTTTAATAAGATACAGTCATGAAGATGATAAAGATATGTATGATTGTTGGAATGATATAGAAACTCAGAAGGGGTATAATGCCATCATAGATGAAAGCTTTGAGGAATTTTGTGATTTTAATATTGATAAATATCGTTTTTGGGTAACTATTATTTCAAAAGAAAAAAGGTGTTCTATTGGTACTGTTCGTTTATGTTCTGATATAATAAATCCGGATTTATCTATTTGGGTGTATAAGCCATATAGATGTAAAGGATATGGTACAGAAGCCTTCCATTTATCTATGGAATTTTGTTTTACAAATTATCGTTTAAGCGAAATTGTTGCAGGGTGTTATGAAGACAATTTAAAATCAATAAGAATGCTGAGAACATTAGGCTTTAGTAGAAATGAAAAGAATGATCTTGTAGAAAAAAATATTTTTACAGGTAAAATAACTAAACAATTGGCTTTTAGAATTACTTATGATGATTATTTTAGGAGAAAAAATTTAAATCCAATATAAAAGCCAATAAATTTTTATTTGGCTCTTCAGTAAGATATACGTCATAAAGTGTTATAAGCAAAGGAGTGGATTTTTAACTATGATTGATTATGCAGTATGCTCCTAATATCAATGTTTTAGTGCAAACCCAAAATGGTATAGAGAAAGTTTATATACAAGAACTATTACCTTACTCAAAGTATTAATTAATTTAGGCTATAAAGTTATGGTTAATTCACAATTTTCTAATATTCCGTACAAAAAGTTATTTTGATGATGAGAAGTTGTTTTATATTATGATATTGGTATAGTTAAAGTTTGACATGGAGAGGAACATAAATATGAGTAACATTACAGTAACAGAAAGAAAACCTACAGTTGAAGAGTATATACAATTAAGAAATTCTGTGGGGTGGAAAATATTACAACATGATAAGATAA
>CAZFNE010000533.1:0-1814 GCA_964520335.1 uncultured Methanosarcinales archaeon
ATAAGAGTAATTATGATTACAGGGGATTATCCAGGCACAGCCCAGCATATTGCAAGGCAGATTGGCTTGAAAGATCCAGAAAAATTCATAACAGGCCCCGAAATTTCCAAAATGAGCGAAGCCGAGTTTGCAGAGAGAATTAAAACCACAAATATCTTTGCCCGCGTTGTCCCTGAACAAAAATTAATAATCGTAAATGCCCTGAAACTGAATGGAGAAGTCGTTGCAATGACAGGAGACGGGGTAAACGATGCTCCTGCCCTAAAGTCTGCCAACATAGGAATTGCAATGGGAGAAAGAGGGACGGATGTTGCTCGGGAATCTGCGTCAATTGTCCTTCTCAATGATGATTTCCTATCCATAGTTGCAGCGGTCAGACTTGGCAGAAGGATTTTTGACAACCTAAAGAAAGCAATAGGCTATATCGTTTCAGTTCATATCCCTATTGCAGGGCTTGCAATGTTTCCTGTACTATTTAATTTGCCTCTTGTACTTTTGCCGGCACATATAGCATTTTTAGAATTGATAATTGACCCTGCCTGTTCTACAGTTTTTGAAGCTGAGCCTGAAGAAAAAAATATTATGAACAGGAAACCTCGAAACCTGCAAGAAAGAATGTTTGGAAGAAAAAACCTGACACTGAGTCTTCTGCAGGGGGTAAGTATGCTTGTGGGAGTTATTGCCATTCTTATGTATGCGTTATATACGGGAAAAGGTGAAGTCGAAGCACGCACACTTACATTTGCTACCCTTGTAGTTGCCAACCTTACATTGATTGTAGCAAATCTCTCCTGGTCACAAAGTATGCTCAAAACCTTAAAATCGGAAAATAAAGCATTGAGGTATGTACTTATAGGAACGCTTTCAGGTCTTCTTCTGGTTCTGTATGTGCCGGCTTTAAGAAGTCTATTCCGCTTCTCATTGTTGCATGGTAATGACTTGTTAATTGTGTTTCTTGCTGGAACTCTAAGCATTGCATGGCTTAGATTACTTAAAAGCAAAATAAGCAATCATATCTAAATAGGTAAGTTAAGTGCTCCTGAAGTTATTTGGTTACATTACTAAATAACCTCTTACTTTTTTGGTTTTAAAACCCTATCTGAACTATCTTAAATAGGCTAAAACCATTAAAGAAAATTGAATTAAGTAAATTAATTCTAATTTGTTAAAATTTAATATTCTAGAGGATTTCTACAAAGCCCCTAATACTATCCAACTGCGATGATTAAAATTCAAATAAATATTTCATCATTTACAGGGTATGAAAGTTAGAAAAACAAAATAAGACTTTGATAAGAGAGTTAGAGAAAACAGAGAGGAACAAAGGGAAACTTAAAGAAAATTAAGCCCATATAATAAGTATTTCCTGCAAGTTCAAAAATTAATTAGAAAGCAATATAAGCAACGGGAAATAAAAACCTCTAGTGATTATTTTCAGATTTCACCTATAACAAACATATATAAAATATGTGATCCCCAAACTAATGACAATACCCTACTTATTAAGAAAGCCATTATTTAAAAAATCCTGAATCTTTCTTATCGTTATCATAAGGTGTCATGTCAATTTCCCTAAGCATAACCATATAGTTCCCTTATTGGAAAAATCCGATTTATAAAATGCTATCATTTCAGGTTCAAGTATTATTTATAGGATCCAATTGCAAGATACTTCTTTAGCGTTTCTTCTACTTGTGACGTCTTTTCTATTTCCCCAGTAATGTCCTTACTGCCGTGTATCCTTCATGATAGCCATTTTTCCAAAGATAATTATTACAAGAGGTAGCATAAACCTGACCTTGATAGGCAACATA
>CAZFNE010000534.1:0-1800 GCA_964520335.1 uncultured Methanosarcinales archaeon
TTGAAGAAGCTATTGAAAATATTAAAGAAGCGATTCAGGCCTGCCTGGAATCCCTTGCAGAAGACGAACTGCAGGAATGCATTGGGAAATCCTCCTGCAGAGTAGTTGACGTGGTTGCTTAAATGTCTGGACTTCCTGTAATTTCCGGGATGCAGGCAATTAAAGCCTTTTCCAAAGCTGGCTGGCTCCCTCACCGGCAGGTAGGAAGTCATGTTGTCCTGAGAAAAGAGGGTTCTAAAGTTACACTTGCTGTCACAAAGCTTAAAGAACTGAAACCGGGCCTTTTAAGAAATTTAATAAAAGTTTCAGGGCTTACAGTAGAAGAATTCGAAGCTCTTTTAAAGTAAATTTTTTGGTTGTGATCCTTACTGTGTGGAGTTTATTTGTTAAGCTTATTTTTCTCATTACATTCTAATTCATTTTAAATATATTTTTCCTGCCGGCAGTCTGCTTAAATCTACCTCGAATAAGTTTGTTGAGATAAAGTTAAGGAAAGCAAAATCGAAAAACCCGCGATTTTTGCAGCTTTATAAGGGGCACTTTGCAAGGCTTCTTTAGATTAAGCGTTTCTTTTCTTCTGGGGGAGTTTCTGATTCAAGCGACGCTTTTTCAGGTGTCATATTTTCGTGGAATATATTCAATATTAAATCCTTTCACCCGTAAACACTGAAAAAAATAAGATCCTGCTTTACCTCCATAAGTCGGGTGATAATTTCTCAAATACTTTTTTATGCAAGAATGTAATTCCTGATTTATTGTAACATTTTTTTTCAGTGGAGCTTTTTTAATTTTTTGTAAGACCAGAAAAATGTGATTTATAAAACAGAAGCGTGAAAAAACTGCTGTTTGACTCAGTGAAATACCAGCCTGTTCTTTGCTAAGAGTGGTTGAGGTATATTGGAGGGAATTATACATGAAAGTTCTGGCAATAAATTCCAGTCCAAGGATGGATAAAGGTAACACGGCTTTGATATTAAATCCCTTTCTTGAAGGAATGAAAGAGAGCGGAGCAGAGGTAGAACTCTTCTATACAAGGAAACTTAATATTAATCCCTGCACAGGTGAGTTTAACTGCTGGCTGAAGACCCTGGGTAAATGTTACCAAAATGACGATATGAACATATTATATCCTAAGATCGCTGAGGCTGATGTGATAATATTTGCTACCCCGGTTTATGTAGACGGGGTCACAGGTCAGATGAAGAACTTTATTGACAGGATGCTCCCCAGAATAGATCCTTTTGTTGAGCTGCGAGATGGACACTGTCGCCACCCGGTGCGCGGGGGGCCCAAAGCCCTCAAATTTGTGCTTGTTTCCAACTGTGGATTCTGGGAAATGGATAATTTTGATCCCTTGCTTGTTTTTATGAAAGCTTTCTGCAAGAATGCATCCACCGAATTTGCAGGGGCGCTTTTACGCCCACACGGAGAAGCGCTGCCTTCTCTTCTAGAAATGGGTGCTCCGATAGGTGATGTTTTTGAAGCAGCAAGGGAGGCAGGCCGCCAGCTCGTAAAGGAAGAAAAAATGTCACAGGAAACCCTTGATATTGTAAGCCGTGAGCTCCTGCCAAAGGAAATGTATATTCAGATTGGAAATCAGTACTCTCAGCAGTGTCTGGATGAACTGGCGAAGTAATTAACACATTCATTCCCCTAAATTTTAATTTTTTGAGGCAAGTGGACTGAAAATAGATTTTTCATATTTTTTTTATCTAGACTTATCCAATGTACACTTCATTTAGTTAAAATATATTTTTCCTGCCGGCGGTCTGCTGAAATCTTCCCCGAATACGTTTGTTA
>CAZFNE010000535.1:0-1792 GCA_964520335.1 uncultured Methanosarcinales archaeon
AAATAAAATTGCTTAAAATTGTATTGCCGTCGGAATTTCCAAGGTGAATGCCTCGCATGTTGTTAAATGCATGATTTTCCAGAATAGAATTACTTATGGAGGCAAGGAGCGAAATTCCATATACTCTGTTTTCCGAAATGGTATTGTTTGAGATATTATTGTAATTTGCGTTTAAAAGATCGATTCCAAGCTTATTTTTCGAAGCCCGGTTGCCTGAAACGATATTGAAATTTGACTGTTCAATTGCAATTGCTTTGTTGCTTTTGCCTACAAGATTGTTAAGGATGAAGTTATTTCCTGAATTTTTCACATAGACTCCTATGGAGTTATTTAAGACCTTATTATCCTCAACTTTACAGGTATTACACTGGTGCAGATAAATTCCTGCATGTCCTATCCCTGCATCTGTAATTTTAAGTCCACTAATTGTGATATTGCTTGATTCTAAAGTGAATACATCTAGAGCAGGATCTCCTGTAACAATAATTGTATCTGTGGGGTTTTCGGATTCGGATTTAATAGTTAAATCCGGTTTTGCAACTTTAATATTTTCAGTATAGGTCCCGGGTTTTATAATTACCTGATCTCCCGGTGCTGCGGTATCAACAGCAGCCTGGATTGAATCTCCAGGCTGAACAACAATCTCACCCGCAGTTACAATACTTGAGCTTAATATCAAAATGAAAAAAAATAGGAAAAAAGTGATCAATTTGTTTATTCGAATTCCTCCATTAACTCAAGGAGCAAGATAAAATTCTAATAATCTTTATTTCGCTGTTTTTTAGTAATAGTATCAATTCCAACGTAAATCCAAAATAAGGAATTTTAAGAGGGTTGCTATTTTTATTTTAATTCAATTCACAATCTAAACTATATAATATACAATTCCCGTATTAGCGTAAAATAAATCAAAGCAATATAAACATAATGGTTTAGAATGGAAAAATCTTAAGAATTAAGGCTCTTATCTAGGTTTAATACTTAAAAGAGATCTAATTAAGGATATTCTGTTTAAATATATAGCTATTTTTTCAGGTCTATTTCTGAACAACAAAGTAAATTCTTTTAGTAAACTAAGTAGTTGACTATTAAAAAGCAAAAAAGTATAAAGCTATTTTTAATACCCTGATAAACTAAATGCCAAAACGCTGGGTAGATAAAAGGGATAAAAAAGAATAATTAAGAAAATTGAAGATAATAATAGATATAATTATTTGAGTGTGAAAAATGGTGTAAAAAGGGTGAAGAATTAAATCTTCACGAATTCTCTTTCTATTTTTGTCTCTCCTTTTCCTTTTCGGCTTACTTTTTTCTTAATTTTTTGCCTTTTATTTCTTTCTAAAGCTGTATGCAGTAAATAGTCCGAGTATAGAATACACCATTTCAAATGCCGGCATTTTTAGGCTTTCCTCTGGTTCAGTTCTTTCTTCTGAGCTTTTTCCAGTTGTTACTGATTTGTCATCATTGTCTTTTTCTTCTGCGCTACCTTCTTCTTTTTCGCTGTCTTTACTTATTTCCGGATTATCTTGATCTTTTTCAAGCTGTTTTGCTGTTATTGCAAACGAGCCGTATTCGGGAGTTTTTGCCGTGAAATACAGGCATTTTTCATCTTCATTTGATAAAGTTGCTTGAAGTTCTTCCCATTTTTTGTTTGCAGTTGCATACCTGCTAAGGATAATCGATTCCTTGTCTATTTTTTTATCTTTTATCCAGGCTTTATCAACCTTGAAGCATATAACTGCATTTTCTATGTTCTTTGCAGTTCCAACTCCACCGCTTCCAACCCAGACAT
>CAZFNE010000536.1:0-1772 GCA_964520335.1 uncultured Methanosarcinales archaeon
CCTTTCTGAAACTCTTCTCCCTTTTCCTTATCGTTCCCTTTATAGAACTCTATTTTCTGATAAAAATAGGGGGAATGATTGGAGCTTTGAATACGGTACTTATTATCCTGATAACTGCAAGTCTCGGAGCTTATCTCGCAAAGAGCCAGGGACTGTATGTTTTTCGCCAGATTCAGGAAACAATGAATCAAGGCCGTATCCCTGGAAATGAACTTTTAAATGGGCTTTTTGTGTTGATCGGAAGTTTTGCACTCCTTTTTCCAGGTTTCTTGAGTGATATAATCGGAATAACGATGCTAATTCCAAAGACCCGGGAAATTTATGTAAACATAGCAAGAGAACTTCTAAGAAAAAAAATTCAAAAAGGCAACTTCCAGATGAGTATGCACACCAATTATAGATACTAAATGTAGATAATAAGAGATGAAAGGACATCAATATAAATTTTAGATATCAAAAATGCAGGCAATCTGGATTTTCAGAAAAGATTGATAAAATAGATATAAAGTTGTTTAACCTTAAAAATAGCTGAAAACATAAACCAGTAAAGGAACCAGAAAAACAGTAATTATTCCGGCGAGCCCTATGGCAAGCCCGCTCATAGCACCTTCCGTTTCTCCAAGTTCTATTGCCCTTGTTGTTCCAAGGGCATGGGATGCAGTGCCTATTGCAATTCCAATAGCAACCTTATCTTTTATCCCGAAATAACGGCAGATAAACGGGCCAAGGATAACTCCTACAATTCCTGTAATCATGATCCCTGCCATTGTTATTGATGGTAATCCACCAATCTGCTTTGAGATTTCCAGACCAATAGGAGCAGTTACTGATTTGGGAATTAGGGATTTACTTATGATCTCTTCAAGGCCTAACAGGTTTGAAAGGACTAAAATACTCACTATCACAGCTATACAACCTGTAATTATCCCTGCAAAAATCGGCAGGGAATTGGTTTTCAACAGCCCTATTTTCCTGTAAAGAGGTACGGCAAGAACAACAGTTGCAGGCCCCAGGAAGAAGGAAATATATTCTCCTCCCAGATTGTAAGTCTCAAAATCAATCCTGAAGTAGAACAGGAAGAGAATTACAAGGATAATTGCTACAGGTAGAGGGGAAAGGACAGAAAGTTGGGTTTTTTTATAGAGTAAATCGCCTATCTGGAAAGCTATTAATGAGATTAGAATTCCAAATAAAGGACTATTTACTAATTCTTCAAGGAAATGTAACTCCACTTCAGTTCGCCTCTCCAAGTTCTTTGATCTATTTTCTACTTTACTATCCCAACAATTTGGTTTTTAGATTTTCAAGGATTTTATTGCCCAGCAAAGGCTCTTTTTTACTGATTTTTTTGTCAAAAGCCTTTTGACAAATTCTACTGTAAGTCCTGTAACTGCAAGGGCAATTATTGTAGAAATAAAGGATACCAGAAAAACTTCAGTCCATTTTCCTTCAAGAAGAGCAAAGGAAGTTATAATGCTAACTCCGGCCGGAAGAAAGAAAAAAGACAGGTTATCCAATAAGAAATTGCTTATTTTGTCAACAGTGGTAAGTTTAACTATGCCTGTAAGTAACCCAAAAAAAAGAAGAAACATTCCAAGTACATTACCCGGAATAGGCAAGCCAGAGGCTTTTTGCATAACTTCCCCAAGAAAATAAATGATTAAGATAACCGAAAACTGCTTTAACAAATAAGATTTCCCTCCAATTAAGGGAGAAAAATAAATATTTTCTTATATATATTTTTCCTGAAACAAAATATGCTTGAATAAAGG
>CAZFNE010000537.1:0-1769 GCA_964520335.1 uncultured Methanosarcinales archaeon
AATGCTAAAGTACTCAGTTCTTCTCTTAATGAAATACAGAAATAATGAGCTAGCCATATTTGGTTAACAATGCCTTAATTTTTTGAGTAAATATTATATTTACCAATTGATTCTTCTAGCTTGTAAGTATTGCTTATAAGCATTGATACATTGCCAAAATAACGAAGTCCAGAATTCTGATTCTGTGTCGTTATTACGTAAATATTGCCGTTTTCTAGTTTATTAATAATTTCATTTTCCAATTTTTCACTATACCTGAATTTATCAAATATAATTATATTGGCAACTGGTTTTCTACCAGATAAATAATAAATAGAAGGTTCATAAGTGAAAACGAAAATGCTGTCGTTATCAAGAGTATGGGATATAATGTAATTAGATGTATCTATTTGCTCATTATAACTGATTCTTCCAGTGTGTATAGTATAATTCACTAAACGCAGATCATATACGAACGAATATACGAAAGAAGATGTGACAATTCCAATCAGGCAGGTAATTACAAAAAATTGAATATAATCTCTCTTTAAAATAGCTTCTTTTACTGAGCTAAACTTGAGCTTTGAAAAAAGACTTATGATTAGTATGGATGCTAATATACAGGCTTGCGGGAGAACTGGAATGAAATAATGCCCATATTGCCTTGAGGACAGAGGGTATAAAAAAATTACAAATAGTATTGCCATAAAAAGAATTTTTTTACTATAATTCCCCTGAATATATCTGTATACAAGGATAGATATTGTCATTAAAGACAAAATCCATATTGTAGAGAAGCTTATGAATATATTGAATATGTTTGGGATATTAAATGGTTCTTCTTCACGGGCAGATATGAATTTCATAGCATGAAAAATGAAATATGTTGATACTGAATCTATGTGATAAAAATACAAATAACCTATAAATGCTGGAATTACAAATCCAATGATTATTAAAGACATTTTTTTAATTGAATTTATCATATAGTTTTTATTGCGATTTTGAGGGTCATGCAAATTTAGTATAAAAAATAATCCAACACTTGCGATATAAAATAATCCTATTGTCTTACAAAGAGACGAAATCGAGAATAAGAAACCAGATAATACTAGATGTAAGTTATCGTCGGATTTTAAAAAATAATATACCCCTATTAAACCAAAAAATAACATAAATGGTTCAGTTAGCACCATATACATTTGAAAAGTCGGTATAAGAGCTCCAATTAAATAAAGAATACAGGCTACTTTTCCAACCTTTTTGTCAAAAAAACAACTACCAATTTTAAAAATAAGGACCGCATTTAAACCATTAATAATAAATAATATTATTCTCGGATATATAATAGAGTTTTCAAATATAAATAATACTAAAGAGAGTATACTGTAAAACGCGGGATAACCTCCAACTACCCATAAGTCTCTTTGATTTAGTGATCCAGATAAAATGCTATCTGCCTTGAAGAGATAATAAGCTTCGTCTGGACCTATAAAATTTCTAATATATATCAACTGCCCAAATAAAAGAGATGTAAATGTTAATAAAAAAATCATATCATAATTTTTAAATTTATTGTAGACGTCCACTGTAAATCTCCCTGGTCTTTTTAAGTGCTTAGTCTGTCCTCTGCCACCAATTATAGTTTATTGACCTTTGATATTAGTAAAGTAGAATATGCTATATTTCTTAGTATCTTCCATAACGTAGAACTCAGATGAAAGCATAAAAATGGCATATTGATACATTGCGTTGCCTTTATAGAATGAATGATTAATTAACAGCAGAAA
>CAZFNE010000538.1:0-1763 GCA_964520335.1 uncultured Methanosarcinales archaeon
AACAGGCGAGAGCTTCTTCATATTTGCCAAGACTCTGCAGGTCTACGCCTTTATTATACGAGGCATCTACCAGGTTTGGATTAAAAGAAAGTGCTTTATCATAACACCCTATTGCAGCGTCGTAATCCTTGGATTTATCAAAAAGTATTCCTTTCTGGAACCAGAGATCTGCATTTTCGGGTGTGGTATTAAGAGCCTTATCAAAGCAGTTCATTGCCTTATCATATTGTTTTAATTCGGAATAAGCCAGCCCTTCCTTATATAAAGTTCTGGAAGAATTGGAATAGGATTCGATTGATCTGTCATAAGCAGCTAGGGCTTCTTTCTCCAGAGAAATTTTTTCAGAGGATAGGGCTTTTCTAAACCATATAGTTGAAAGATAAGTATTCGCAGTTAAACATTTATCATAACTATTAATAGCCTCAGCGTATTTTTTCGCCTCTAGGAGTTCGTCTCCGTTTTCGTACAAGCTTTGAGAATTAATCTCGAAAGTCTCAAGGGCCTTATCATAAGCTAAAATAGCTTCTTCATGTTTTCCCAGTTGAGCCAGAGAGCATCCTTTCCCATACCAGGCCATTGAAGAGTTGGGGTCAATATCAACGGCTTTATTAAAGCTACCCAGGGAAAGCTCGTATTTTCCCGAATAATAAAACTTTTCTCCTTTATTAAGCAGCGTGTCTATAGAATCCGAATGCTGGGCAAATATTCTGCCAAGATCAGGAAGATCAAGGCTCCTGTTACTTTCACCAACTGTTTCCTTACTTTCATTAGCTCCAGCTACAGGTGAAAAACCTGAAAAGAAACATAAAATGATAGCAAGGGCCATAAAAGAATTTATTATCAAATTAAATTTTTTTATTGAGCTCATTAAATACCCCGGTTTGTTCTAATGAGTTCCTTTGGAAGGTTCAGAAGAACTTCCAGTACTATTATATCAGTACTCTATATAACATTTATTCTTTGTAATAATTATTATTATGTTTCGCTTCAAAATCATAACAATGAGGATTCAGAGAGGATAAAGATAACAAGATAAATTCCTTTTGCTTTCCCCACTAATAATTTACCAAGTTATTCAAACTAAATGCAGCAACCTACTGTCAAATTACTGTAAATGAACGATATATTAACAATCGAATTAGTGTTAAATTAGCATTAAGTTACTCTAAATTACGCTTAATCCCCAGTTAGATAATCTCCTCAAATATCTAATCTTCTCAAACCCCAATGGTACTTAAATTGAGTTACAGCCATAATGACTTTCAATATTATGACTTATATAATGTTAAGAAGTTCTCTTTACAGTAGTAGTTTACTAGTTTTTATATTTAGTTTAATTGCAATTCTTGTTATAAGATAGAAAGGCAATAGGATAAAAAACTATGGAAACAAAAATTTAAATAATGTAAATATAATTCTTGAAAATGAGTGCCCAATCCGCCCTATCTGATTTAATACTGTACAATAACAGGAGTATAAATTTAAAAATTTTTGGATGTTCACAAGGTTTATATTTGAAGCTTCTTATTGCAAGATATGAAAAAAGATGACCTGGAACTTCTTAGAAAATGGTTTTTAGACTATACTGCTCAATTCTTTTCATCAGACCCTTTTATTCAGAAAAATTTCGACCTTAAAACCGAGCATACTAAAAGGGTTTGCCAAAACATCCTGCTGCTTGCAAAAGCTCAGGGAATAGGCGAAGAAAAATGCAGGCTTGCCGAAACAATAGCCTTATTTCACGACCTTGGCCGTTTCGAGCA
>CAZFNE010000539.1:0-1718 GCA_964520335.1 uncultured Methanosarcinales archaeon
AGGAACCCCTGGATTCTCTCCATTTGCAATAACTGCCAGGACAGCAGGAAAAGGAAATGTGATTGGAATCCTGCCTGAAACCAGCACACAGGATCCCGGACAAAAAAATGGAATTACAGCATCTGATGTTGAAAAACCTGAGGAAGCAGAAAAAACAAACACTCCTCAGAAAGAAAACGTAAGTACTCCCGGATTTGAAATAGTTTCCTGCATAATTGGGCTTCTTGGAGCATTCCTGTATAAACGAAGATAAAATAACGAAGATGAAATAACGAAGATGAAATAGAATCAAGTGCAATTGATAGTAGGATAGAAGACTAACTTACTATCTAATTTATTACCTTTTTTAAGTTCACTGTAATTGAAAATAGTAGATAAGAATTATAACCCAAGATTAAAGTATCTTGGGGAAAGTTAGAACATATATACGATCTGAAAGGTTGTTAAATTACATATACACGCTGTAACTGTTATTGCCAGTAAACACGAGATTAGCAGGAAAATAGCAATCCTTCTTCTTTCCTTGTCGGATATTTCTATTTCCATATAGCAACACCCCATATTATTGCCGAGTCAATATTATTTTTAATATTAATAATTATGATGTTTCAATATTTATCTATTTCTTTGTAAAAATATTGAATTATGTGGGAAAAAACGCTAAAATAATACCTGGTATTCAGAGAAATAAAAAATGAATTGGAAGTCATGACCAGGTCAATAGGACCAAGTTAAAATATATATTAACGTCTTCCGCTTCGCCTAATTCGTGTAGTAGTTGTTTTTACTCTAGGTTTTGGTTTGTTTCCGGAATCCGGGCTTACTGAGTTTTTATTTGCTGTGTCGGTCGGGTCTTTTGCATCTACTTTTTTCGAGGGGGTTGAAGAGTCCTTTTTTGTTGTGGCGTCGGAGGTAGTGCGATATTTTGCAGCCTGGATGCCTGGTGTTACATATTTGCTCCAGAGACTCGACCAGAACATCATTGACCAGAAACTGGGATGCCTGTTCTGGGTACTGTTGTACGAAGGTGTTGTCGTATTGTTAACTTCTGAGTTTTGTTCCTGTCCGATGCAGCCACTAAATACGCTCGTAATTAGTAGCATAACTAATAAAAGACATATCTTTTTCATCAAAAAATCCTCTTGTGCTTCAATTGGGACGTTGAATTTCCACAAAAAAGATAGCTGGGTTAAGCCCCGTATCTGCTTCCCAATTGGCCATGAATATCTCAAAGAGTTCTGAAGAGTTTTCAGGTATTTGATTCTTTGTATTGACTCTATCATTTGAGTCATTTTACCTGTTGGTTTAGATCCTCATGCGGGGTTTTTGCATGAAATGAACCCGAGCAAAAACAGTCTAGCCTATGATTTACAGAAACCTTTCAGTTTTCTGGTTTCTTGTATATTTAGCAGCCATAAATTTAGTTAAAAAAGTACAATGTATAAGAAGGTTTCATTGTAACTGAAAATTGCAGCCTAAACTAAAGGAACTTTGCATTACCGAGATGCCAAAAGTGATAAGCCTTTCACCCTTAACAGCCACGTTTTGGAGAGGGTTAAGGCCTGGGAAAACTAATTCCGGGAGCTCTGATTAAGTTTTCTCCTGAGCACCCAAATGAGATGCTCTCCAATAATATTTCTTGTCGTTTTATCATAATGGTATATTTGACGTTGACCTGAAGTTAAAACGCCTAAATGGCCTGAAAGATTGTGAAATAA
>CAZFNE010000540.1:0-1712 GCA_964520335.1 uncultured Methanosarcinales archaeon
ATATATCATTATAGTTCCTAATAATATATAACTCCATATAACTACCAATGCCAAAAGGAAATATCTCCTTTTTTTATTTATTTTATTGCTTTTTCTTTTCTTTCCTCTTCTTTTGTTTCCCCTTACCCTTTTTTTTCTTTTTATTCCTGCTGTTCAACTTCAAATTGTCTCTCTATCTGTTTTGCGAGGCTTTCTTCCGAGTAGAGATAAAAAGAAGCTGGAATCCCTGTGTTTGAGATCATATACAGAAGATTCATAGTTGTTTTATTCAGGCTTGGAAAACAGTTCAATAAATTGCTCCTGGAAATCTTGACCATTGCATCCAGTGATTTTATTCCTGTGAGATAGTTTTTAATATCCATATTTTTCTGGCATTTGTCAAAAATCATATCTATCCAGGTGTTCATTTCATTTACCAGGAATTCCCTCGTAAGATTTTCAGGAACTATGTAGCTTTTCCCTTTTTCTATATTCCTGAAAAACTCCTCGAAAGTGTCTCCTTTTGCAAGAGTATAGACTTTCCCTACATTGCCTGAGTGGGTATCTGTTGTTGCAACAATTCCTTTGCCAAACTTCTCGGCAAGGGCTATTGTAAGTTCATTCTTTTGCTTTAGTTCATTCATGTTATATTCCAGTACAGGAAAAAGTCTTGCCAGTTTTGGAACTGCGGCTGGGTTTGGCTCTTTATGGAACTCGAACCAGAAAGGATGGTTATAGATAAAAGGAAGCTTATGCCGCCTGAGGTATTTTATAAAGCTCTTCAGGTCATGTTCTACCTCTGCTATCTCTTTAAGCTCGTAAAATTCTTCTTTTTCAAACCTGAAAACGTTGATGTGAAGCGTATGTCCTGCAAACTCAGGGTCGTAGATGCTCATTTCCACACCCTGGATAAGCTTTTCATGCTCCCATCCAAAAATCTCGTAAGCATCTATTGTGTCATGGTCCGTAAATGTAATGTAATCCATTCCTTTTTCAAAGGCCTTTTCGTAAAGGCTCTCCGGACTCAACTCATTTATAGGGAGCACATCAAAAGAACAGTTTGTATGCACGTGCAAATCTGCCTGTTTCCAGCCCTCATCAATGAGTTCCTTTGCGTGCTCGGAAGCTATTAGCTTCTCCTGGTAGTTTCTTGGCCTTCTCCCCATAGGCATAGAATCCATTAATTTATTCTAATTTGATTATTTTTATTAAGCGTTATATGTCCCCAATATAGTATAATCCTTTTTTTAAATTAAGTTTTCCGGAAAACTCAGGAAAATTTATTTTCCTTTTCGTATCTTCTTAATTTTTATAAAAACCTTCCAAATCCTTTTTTTCCATTTTGATAGCTTTTCTCTTTCTCCTCCTGTTCCAGACCATTATATTTATAAATATATCGAAATATTCCACTATTTCTATAAAACGTGAGTGATGGACTATGGGTTTATTTAGGAAGATAAAGGAAATTTTAGGTATTCTTTTTGGAAATGAGGCTGAACAAAAAGGAGATGATTTCGAAAAATATGTTGTAGATCTCTTCAATGAAAAGCACTTCTCCATAGTACAATGGACTACAGATATGGGGAGGAAACATACCAGGTTTGTAGAATCGGACTGCGGTCCCGACCTGGTTTTCCGCTACAGGCCTACAAATGAACTTTTCTGCGTGGAATGCAAGTACAGATCAAAACTTTTTAAAGGCAAGCTCCAGTGGTCTGCACCCAAGCAGATGA
>CAZFNE010000541.1:0-1705 GCA_964520335.1 uncultured Methanosarcinales archaeon
TAAGTTACTTCTTGATTTAAGTTGGTTTTATTTTTTAATTGTTTTAGGTTAAAAGGAAAAAGTAAAGAAATTATACTTTTTCCGATGAAATGGAATAATTATACAGATACAAAGGAGGGAACTTTCCCTCTCATCACTTTTCCCTGAGCAGATGAAAGGCACTCAAGTGTGCAGTAAATTGCCTTTTCCTCCACTTTTTTCTGGGCTATAAATTCACGCCCACAAATCGGACATGTTTTATTTACGTACTCCATATATTTCACCCACTTTTATTGTACATTGATAGAGAGTACATTAACTTTGTATAAATAATTATCTTATTGGACTAACATTATTTGGATAGTATTACAGAGATATGAGTTATGTATAAGGAATTTAATGAGGCTAAAATAAGCAAAAGCGAATAAATATAGGCTTTTTCATGGCAATTTTTCTATTTTTGTCTACATTTTCTGTTCAAAATCCTATTAAAATTCTTTAAAATATCTGGATTAATTTTTAATAATAGTATTTTTCAGCTTCTAATTTTTATGAGACTTTCATTTTACTTGGTATGATTTAAAAGCTATTTAAAGGGATTTTACTAGCCCAATGCAACTTTCTAATACATCTGAGGCATTAATATTTTTATGAGACCTTCACAACTGATTGCTACAATTATCTGCCTATCCCTAGTAATAATTGCAGTCGGATGCGCAGATTCTGCAGATGATTCTTCAGAAAAGACATCCGCACAAGAATCACAAACAACATCACAGCCTGCTCCCACCACAACCGAGCAGCCTAATCCCTCATCAGTAGAACAAGCGACCTCCACAACAGAGACGCAAGACAAAGAAATCCCAGAAGCAGAGGAGAACCTCACTGTGCATTTCCTGGACGTTGGACAGGGAGATTCAATTCTGGTAGAGTATGAAAATAAAGCCATGTTAATCGATGCAGGCGAAAGCGACCAGGGAGAGGTAGTCTCAGATTACCTGCATAATCAGGGAATCTCAACCCTTGACTATGTAGTGGCAACGCACCCTCATTCTGATCACATTGGCGGGATGAATGATATTCTCAACAACTTCCAAGTTAAACATTTTGTTGACAGCGGCTACCCTCACACCTCAAAAACCTATGAGGATATGCTGACTACAATTGATAAGAAGAATATTCCTTTTGAAACACCGAAGAGAGGAGACAAGATTGATTTTGCTTCTAGTATTGGCGTTGAAGTCCTGAACCCAGGGAGTTCATATTTTACTGATGACCTTAACCAGAACTCAGTGGTGTTGAAGGTGACCGATAATAAGGTGTCTTTCTTGCTCATGGGCGATGCAGGCATTGAAGCCGAAGACTCAATAATGCAGGCTGGCTATGATGTTGGCGCTGATATCTTGAAGGTGGGACACCATGGCAGCAGGACTGCAAGTGGAGCTTCTTTTATTAGTTCAGTGAGCCCTGAAATAAGCGTGATTGAAGTTGGTGCGGGAAACGATTATGGGCATCCCCACGCCGAAACTCTTGAAAGGTTGCAGAAAGCTTCCAAAGTTTATAGAACTGATCTGGATGGAACAATTACAGTTACAACGGATGGATCTACCTATTCAGTAACCACTCAGAAGACCGAATCTAAGGAAGAAACCAAAGCTATCTCCAGTGGAAGTGGAGCTTACAGTTCGACAGATTCAACGACTACTCAAAAGACAGCGCCTGCACA
>CAZFNE010000542.1:0-1698 GCA_964520335.1 uncultured Methanosarcinales archaeon
GCAGATCGAGCAAGGGCTTCTTCCACAATGGATCTCATGCTACTGTTTTCCTCCGTCCGTCAGTAATATTTAACAGGTACTATAAAAACAAGCGTATTTTAACTGATATTTCACATATAGAAAAAAGATAAAGATAGCCCATATAGCCACCACTTTAACTGAAAATCGTCTGCATGATATCAATTTTGTTTAACTTCCAGAATTTTTCATTTTTGAAATGGATATGCTTAGGGTTGTAAACAGTGGTGTCCTAATTTAGGATCCCAGTGGATCCATTACTTATTTTCTGATTTTAAGTTCCTCTATTATTTGTAAACCGGTATCAATTAAAACAAAGTGTATTAAGTTTTTCTATATATTTTTTGCCGTAGTCCTCTAAAAGTTTTCATAAACCAGATAAGGGACCGAAAAAAAAGGGTATGAAAATACAAGTCGTACAGGTAATGAGTAAGGGTTATGTATGACCAGAAAGTCAAGACAAAATAAAAACTTTTAAAGATATTGTTTTCCTCTTCCTTTTCATTAAAGGAGGGAAGAACAATTAATAAAACTCATAAAGCTATAACAATGATTCTTCTTATTGCTGCTGTGGTCTTTGTTGCTGGATGTGCTAGTCAGCCAACGAATACAACCACATACAAAATGGTAGAAGAGCACCCAGACCAGTCTAAGGAATGGATTAAGACCACAAGCGAAGACGCTTTAAACGTGTCAGTCGCAGCAAATGATCTTATGGATGTCAGCCTTAAGGGTACAGACACGCAGCGAATTACAGCCCTAATGATCTATACAGAGGAAGAGGCCAACAACTCCAGCTATGAGAGCGCGCAATATTATCTTCACGACGACTTGGAGCCAGCCTCACAGAAATATGCTGAGATGATGGGCTCTTATGGAGCAGTTGCAAAAAGGCTGAAATTGACATATGAACACCTGAACGTAGGGGACACTACATCAGCACAAATTACATTTAAGGATGCGCAGGAATCACTTGAGAGAGGAAGCGTACATTATGCAGAGTATAAAGCAATGGTAGAAGACTTTAAGAAAAAGCATCCTGAAGCGGCTTAATACTTTTATTTCCTTTTTCTTTTTTATAGAGCATATAAAAATTAAGATCACACAGAGTTCTTAGAAGTTTATGGACTGTGTAAACATTAAAGAGAAGAAATTGAAAATTTGTTTGTTGATTTATTCTATAATCCCACTGTTGGAATTTTCGAAACGAGACCGGAACAGGTTTGAAAATTGTTTTCAATGCCATGAGGGCTTAAACCCCCACAGTTGATATTTTGTATTTTATTTTCAAATATAATAAACTGTTAGTGAATTGTATTTAATCTTCAACAATATTACGAGTCATATGTTCAAAATAATATCTGTATATTTTTTCAGATGTAGGTTTTAATGCAAATTCTTGAATAAATTCAGTAACAATAACGGCTAAAAGCAGAGAAACTGCTAAAAAATAAACTGGGTCTTCTATAAGATTAAAACGTACGATAATAAACATAATTAATATCCATGAAGCAACAAAAATAAGATTATATAATGTTTTTCTAACTGCAGACAATTTATTGATAAGTATTATTTTTAGTTTCCAATCTAAATATACTTTTTCTTCTTGATATCTTAGATAGAATTTAGAGGCTGTCTTAAAATTAAATAATGCTTTTACGCTAATTGTTCTTTAATGTC
>CAZFNE010000543.1:0-1693 GCA_964520335.1 uncultured Methanosarcinales archaeon
TGCAAAAATATTTTTAGCATGGAAATTTTTAACAAAACTATATAAATCAATATATGTGAGTTAATATAAAAAATGAAATAAATATTTTTTATTGTTCTTAAGTGGAAAATCAGTTTTAGGTGAATTTAAGTTTGGAAAAAAGCAAAAATAAGAATTGACAAGAATTTATTTAAAACGTGTTTGATTCATAACTAATGCAGACCAGGACTAAAGTCTGCCTTTCAGTTATAAATTGAAGTTAAATTCTACAATATCATCAAAATCCTCTCTGTCTTTTGAAAAGTGCCCGTTAGTCGTTCCTCGTAAATTGTTTTAACTAGGATTAAAGGCTTAGGATTAATTTAACCACAAGGTTTGATATGGATCAAGGGAGATAATTAATTTTTTATAGTTTAAACGAACGTTTATTTTTCCACGATCAATCAGATTTACCATATATTTTGTTTTACTGATCTTTTCAACTAAATTATTTAATAATGTAATGGTGACTTCTAATTTTTCTCCAGATAAATTATTTACAACAAGTATAGATTGATCGATATCTTCTATCAAATAGGAAAAAACCTCTTTTTTATCTGATTCTAACCTGAATAATTTTCCTCTTCTTAAAACAGGTGTACCTTTTCGCACTTCTATTAAATTCTTAACTGTTTTGTAGATTATACTATCTTCTTGTGAAGAATAGAGGTCACTTTTCAAAATAGGCCCGCGGTTAATATCCCTGCTGTCAAAACAACTTAAGTTTGAATCTATTTTATCTAAAATTTCCTTTCGTTTTTTTTCAGCTTCTTTTCCATAATCCATGTTGTTTTTAGCCCCAATTTCATCCCCATAGTAAATTACAGGTATCCCGGGAAGAGAAAGGAGCATAGAAAAAGCAAGCTTGATTTTTGCCGGGTTTTTGTCCAAGAAATTAGCCATCCTGCCGCTAATTCCAAGACTCTTAAACTCTTCCCCCTTTGAAATTAATGCATCATAAATAATTTCGTGGATATCAGTATCAGCCATTTCAACAGTCAATTCGTCATGCACTCTTAAAAATTGAGCCCATGTAACAGATTCGGGAATAGTGGGAGTTTCCTTATATACGTTCCAGAAATATTCATTATTTCCTGTGATTAAGCTTGCCCAAATTGCAGGCATAAGCGGGAAATTATAAGCAACTTGAACCTCATCTGTTCGAGTTAAACTTTTGCCTCCATAAATATTAAAAGTGCGTTCTTTACCAAAATATTTGAGGATTTCTTCTGGAGGCTCGCAAGCTTCAGCATGAAATATTGATCTTGGGCCAAGTGCTTGATTAAATAAACTTAAAATCTTGATTATGCAATGGGTTTTTGGCCGATTTTCAGCATTTGTACCTTTTTCTTTTATAAGGAAAGGAATAGCGTCTAATCGAAATATATCTATACCTTTATTGCTCCAAAAAGCTATTATTTTCTCTAACACATAATAAAGAACTTCTGGATTTTCCCAGTTTATGTCGAGCTGGAAAGGATAAAATGTATGATACAGATAAAAATCCTGCCCCTTAATACTTACCTTTCTATAATGGGTTTCTTCACAAGCATCAATGAAAATCTTCCTTCTTTCTGAAATAGGGATTCCATTTTCTTCAAAATATTTAATTATAGTACCGTTTTGAGAACATTCATACGTTGGAGGCTCTTTGCGATATATGAAATAATCTAGT
>CAZFNE010000544.1:0-1640 GCA_964520335.1 uncultured Methanosarcinales archaeon
ATTTCGTTGTAAAGGGAATCTCCGGTGTAAAATTACTCTCAGTAGAGGTCATGAGTCCAGTCCTATCGATCCCGCTAGTAACATTTTTGTTGGTTATTATATCGCTCATTATCGTATTAATCCTGCAAAAAATTCCCTTTCTCAGAATAATTGTCCCCTAAAATCTTTAAAAATAAATTACTGATAATCTAGCAAAGGTTTTTAATTTTCCACAATTTATAAAGAAAATCGAGCTAAACTCTAAAAATCCATAATTAATAAAAAAATCTCCAGGATTATTTTGTTTCTACTATATGTTACAACTTTTACTTTGAGTTTCAAGAGTAATCCTAAAACTCAAAATTAAGCCTGCGAATTTCCAATTTCACATGATCAACAGAATTAATTATAAAAAATAGTTCTGATATTTTTAATGTAAAAATAAAATTAATTTTGAGATAAACCCATTATGGGCAAACTCGTAATAAAGAAAACGTCATTCTCAGTCTGTTGGTTTATATGTAATCAATCTTGCGGAATTCATTATCACCGGAATTGATGAGAGCTCATGTAACAGTGCTCCTGTAACAGGGGTGAGTATTCCTGGTATGGTTAATACAACTGCTACTGAGAGTACGCTAAGTGCAAAAACAACGTTTTGCCAGATCGTTTTTATAGCTTTCCTGGAAATGTTAATCAAATATGGGATTTTTAAAAGGTCGTCTGACAATAGTCCAACTTCTGCCGTTTCTATTGCAACATCCGTTCCTGTTAGTCCCATTGCTATTCCCACATCGGCTGTAACAAGTGCGGGGCCATCATTAACTCCGTCTCCAACAAAAGCAATTTTACGGCCCTTCGATTGCAGGTTTTTTATAATTTCGACTTTTTCCTGAGGCATTACTTCGGAATGCACCTCATTTATACTCAGGGCTTTAGCTATGCGTTCTGCAACTACTTTGTTATCGCCTGTAATCATTATTAATTTTAGCCCGAGCTTCTGAAGATCTTCAATAGATTTTTTTGCTTCAGGCCTGATTTCGTCCTCAAATGTTAGCACTCCGACTACTTCCCCTTCAATTCCAATTATAATGGTATTGCGGCCTGATTCGGATTCCTTTTTTATTTTTTGTTCAGCTTCGTAATAAACTGATACATTTACTCCGGCTGTTTCTTTTAGACTACCTACAAATATATTTCTCCCGTGTGCTTTAACTTTTATACCGATTCCTGAGATAGACTCAAATGAATCCGGGTCCGGGACAATTAATCCTTTCTTTTCTGCGGCTCTAATAATGGCTTTTCCTATCGGGTGTTCACTGAATTTCTCTGCAGTGGCAGCAAATAACAATAGTTCTTGAGCGTTATATTTTTTGAACGGTATGATATTCATAAGCTGAGGCTTACCGTCAGTAAGTGTCCCGGTTTTGTCAAAAATAATAGTATCTATCTTAGCCATAGCTTCGACAGTAGCCCCCTTTTTTATAAGATTGCTTTTAAGTGCTGCATTTGGTGCCCTGGAATCCATGAATTTTAATAACATAAAACTTTTCATATTTAATACAAAATGCGAAAATAATGTTTATTTGTAATAAACAAAAGTTGTGCAGTGATATTTTTTGCATTTTATATAGCAATGGCTAAGTATTGGAGGGTAGATT
>CAZFNE010000545.1:0-1639 GCA_964520335.1 uncultured Methanosarcinales archaeon
GGCATTGGTAGTTAAATATTGTTATATATTATTAGAAACTATAATGATACATGAATTGCCCAAGGTGTAATAGTTCTAATCATAAAAAGAATGGTCTTGTTGATGGACGTCAACGCTATAAGTGCTATGTTTGTGGATATAACTATTCAGTAGAGTTAAAATCAACTGCTTTCTCCGCTTCTGTTAAGAAACAGGCTTTACAACTCTACCTTGAAGGACTAGGTTTTCGCTCTATAGGACGGTTTTTAGGTGTAAGCCATGTTTCCGTCCAAAAATGGATAAAAAAATTCGGTCAGGACTTAGAAGATCTAAAAAGCGAAAACAAGATATCTGTTGTTGAAATGGATGAAATGCACACTTATATAGGTAACAAAAAAAATATTGCTGGATCTGGACTGCTGTTGATAGAGTTGGGAAAAAGTTCATAGGCTGCTCTTTTGGCAGTAGAGGAACCGAAACTGGACAAAAACTCTGGGAAATACTGAAGAAAAAAGAGATTGAAAAAGTTATGACTGATCATTGGAAGGCATATGCAGAGTTTGTTCCAGAAATGATTCACACTCAGTCTAAAGAAGAAACATATACTGTTGAAGGATATAATAGTATATTCAGGCACTTTTTAGCAAGATTGAGAAGAAAGACAAAGTGTTATACAAAGAGCCTTGAAATGCTAAAGTACTCTGTCCTTCTATTAATGAAATATAGAAATAAAGAGTTAGATATATTTGGTTAACAATACCAAAAATTTAAAGTCTAAAAATTAACTCTTTCTTATTTAGGGGCTCAGCCTGCTGCATACATAATTCGAAAAGTTCAATTCCCCAGAGAATAGCTCCCTTTCCAGAAGATAAAACAAGCTGGTCCCTGAATTTTCCATCCGACTCAAAGAGTTTAAAGACAAGAATACTATCCAGGACAATTACTCAAGGAATTCCTGCAGGTTTGCTTAAAACAAATAATTTTGAATTTTTTGCCCTGTAGAGCCTGTTTGCCTCATCTGGGTAATGTGCAAAGAGATATTTCGCGACATTTTCTGTCATGCAAAGAGTAATTTCTGCTCCGCTGCCTGCAAGTTCTGCATATATTGACGGGGCCTGAGGATGAAAATAAGCTACGTAAGTCAGGATTTTTTTTGAGCTGAATAAATTCTCCAACAATTTTTTGGGAGTTTCGGCCAGGTGTTGAGTATCAGGCTCCAGCAGTTCGAAATTCCCGATTTCATTTATTCTTTTCAGCAAATCATAGGGAATTGAGTTTAAATTATGGCTACTCCAATATTCAGGATTTCTTTCAAACACAGTAGCCATATCCAGTAGAGGCTGTAAATTTTCAAGGATTACTTCTCCTATTGTAGATAAGCAGTAAGTTTTATCTGCTTCAATTATGAGACCCGCAGCTTTCATCCTTTTAAGATGAGGCTGGATAGTACCGGCATCTACATTAAGCGCTTCTTTAATTGCATCAATATTTCTGGGTTTCTCTTTTAAGAGGAGCATAAGATCTTTCCTTTTATCTGAAAAAAGGACCAGATCAATAAGGGACTGTATCATTCTAATATTTCAAAAACTCTTATTTTAAAAGCTTGGTTGTGTCCCCAAATTATTGACTTAATTTTATATAACTTTGACTCTATTATTAT
>CAZFNE010000546.1:0-1626 GCA_964520335.1 uncultured Methanosarcinales archaeon
AGACACCATTTAAAGTGGGGTTATTTTAGTCCTGATACTGTATGCGGCACATATTCCAGGGCTTAGTTTGAAGAGTGGAGTATTTGTCTCTGAATCACTGTCTCTAAATTATCAAGAAGGTGGAAACTGTTTTTTGAGTTTAATCTGAAAAGATTAAAATATTATCTGAAATACTCAGGTAAAAGAGAGTACTGAAAAATCAATAACTTTAGATTTAAAACTGTTGTCTTCATGAACTACATTGTAAAAGAATCTTATATAATAATATTAAGAATGTAAATAAAATACGTGTTTGTCACACATGTTTTTTATGAGTATTGGGTGATTAGCCCGTTGAGAGTAATTTAATTTCTTGCTAAGTATATATATAAATTTCATACGAAAGTTTATATTTAGTTGCGTTCTTGTTAGTATGAATTAAAAAAACAAAATCTTTAAAGAAAGTATCCACATACAAAAATGTGCGTGTCTACTATGGTTTATGTAAAAAAAATATGTCCCGTTTGCGGGAAAGAATTCTTTGTCCTCAAGAGTGCCGAGGAAAAGGCCGTATACTGTACTCTGGCTTGCCTGGCAATAGCCCAGGATAGGTTTGAACGCAGAGGCAGTGCCTTCCCTAGCTTTGGTTAAACACTCTTATCACAGGCAAAAGAACTCAAAAAAATAAAGGGAAAACTCCCGGAGAAGGGAATGTTTTTCCGCCCTTTTATTTTTAAGAATCTTATTTTCCAGCAATTTTTTTCGCTATCTGAGTGACATATCTGCCCTGATAGCGTGCCATTTCAAGTTCATTTTCTGACGGCTGGCGGCTCCCATCGCCTCCGGCAATCGTTGAAGCCCCATAAGGGCTGCCACCTGTAATTTCGTCCATTCTCGTCTGTCGCTTTTCTGCGTAAGGAAGCCCTACAATAATCATGCCAAGGTGGAGCAGAGTAACATGAAATGTAAGGATTGTAGACTCCTGCCCTCCATGCTGTGTTCCGCTGGAAGTAAAAACGCTTCCCGCCTTCCCTACAAGAGCATCCTCATTCCATAGACTTCCGAGACCGTCAAGTACTGTACGCATCTGGGCAGTCATCATACCGTAGCGTGTAGGAGTTCCGAATATCAATGCATCGGCTCCGGCCAGAACTTCTTCGTACATTTCCCGGGTCAGGACCGGGATATGGGCAAAAAGCTTTTTAGTTTCTGTTGCCCCCATTTTCTCCAGAACTTCCTGCGGCAGAGTCTCAGGAACCTGGTATATTCCTACCTCTGCCCCTTCAACCTCCCTTGCTCCTGCAGCGACAGCTTCTGCCATCTTGTAGATGTGCGCGTAAACACTGTGAAATATTATATTTACTTTGACCATCCAATCCCCTTCAAAAAGCAGTTAAAAACATATTGAAATGCGGTTTGAGCTCTGAAAATAAAATAAACTGACATAAACGTCGGAAAGCTCCAGAATCCCTCCTTAAAGGTAGTTTTCTGATGCCTTATATAGCTTATTAGCAGAAGTCAGGTCTATTTACCTGATCTATTTTATTCTGTCGATTTTCCTGAGGTATCAAAATAGTTATTAAGAAATATGATGTATAAGCTGGACATGCCCTCTCTTTCTATCGTAATGCCTTCCATGAATGAAGA
>CAZFNE010000547.1:0-1623 GCA_964520335.1 uncultured Methanosarcinales archaeon
GCTTCCGGCTGCAACCCGGAATTATGTGAGTTCGATTCTCACTTCTGACTTAAAACTCCTTTATTTGATTTGCACTCTTGATTTTGCATCAATTTTGCATTATTTTGTGTTTAATTCTGGTATTCAGAGAAAGAGTAATTTAATGTGATTTAAAGAGCTTTGGAAATCTTAAATAAATTAAAACTTGATTGTAAAATTTAAAGATTTAGAGAAATTAAAGAGGTCCAAAAATGGAAATTTCGGCCCAGATCCCTTCTTTTAGAAACTTTTTTTCGGAAAAAAAAGGCCAGAGTATAGGTGTAGTCCGTTCCCTGCATTATGAAATCCCTGGAGCTTTCAGGCTTGAAAGTGGCAAAACCCTTTCCAATGTCAGGATAGAATATGAGATGTACGGGAGAATGAACCCGGACAAAAGCAATGTGATCCTTATCTGCCATGCCCTTACAGGGGATGCCCATGCTGCCGGATATCACGTTGGGGAGAAAAAGCCAGGCTGGTGGGATGTAGTAATTGGACCAAACAAAGCCTTTGATACGGAAAAATACTGCGTAATTTGTTCAAATATTCTTGGAGGCTGTAAGGGCTCTACAGGTCCCTCTTCCATAAACCCTGAAACTGGGAAGCCCTATGGAACTTCTTTTCCTATAATTACCATGGCAGATATGGTAAATGCCCAGAAAAAACTGATTGAACATCTTGGAGTAAAAAAACTTTTTGCGGTTGCAGGGGGTTCAATGGGCGGAATGCAGGTTTTACAATGGGCTGTCAGCTATCCTGACATGGTAAAAAAAGCAATTGCTATAGCTACTACCGCAACTACAACTCCCCAGCAGATAGCTTTCGGGGCCATTGGAAGAAAAGCCATAACTGATGACCCTAAATGGAACGGCGGAAACTATTACGGGAAAGAAATCCCTGCCCAGGGCCTGGCCCTTGCCCGCATGGTAGGCCATATCACATACCTGAGCGATGCATCCATGCAAAAGAAGTTCGGAAGGCTGCAGTACAGCGGAACAGGGGACGAAGCGGCTGAAAATTCCGAAGAGCTTTCTGCTGAAATCTTCTCTGACTTTTCCCCGAATTTCCAGGTGGAAAGTTACCTGAATTATCAGGGAGATACCTTTACAAAGCGTTTTGATGCAAATTCATATCTTTATATCACAAAAGCTGTAGATTTCTTTGACCTTTCGAGGAGCGGTTCTTTAATTGAAAGTTTTTCAGGAGTTGCTGCTAAATTCCTTGTGATTTCCATAACCTCAGACTGGCTCTATCCTCCTTACCAGTCCCAGGAAATCGTATCCGCGCTGACAGCAAATGGAATTGATGCAAAATATGAGGAAATCCGATCCCAATACGGGCATGATGCTTTTTTGCTTGAAGAAGGCCAGTTAACATACCTCATAAGGGGTTTTCTCTCCCAGATCCTTGTTGGGGATATTATGAACCAGAACTTCTATTCTGTTTCCAGGGACGAAACAATAGAAAACGCCTCAGTCCTTATGGTCAAAAGGAAAATCAATCACCTGCCTGTTGTTTCAGAAGACGGGAAGCTTGAAGGAATTGTCACTTCCTGGGACATTACAAAAGCTGTTGCCTGTAAAATCACCGGCCTGGAAGAGATAA
>CAZFNE010000548.1:0-1604 GCA_964520335.1 uncultured Methanosarcinales archaeon
CTATGAATTTTACACCCAAAAGCGCTGGGAAAACTGGCTCGGACGGGCAAAAGAAAGCGGTTTCCAGATCAAGGAAAAAGAAGAGGACTCCGGAAAAGAGAGTGCAGTCTTTGTAAATATGGTTGATGACGTTATTCTTGCCTGCCTGAAAGTAACTGCGCGCTTTGATAAAGGCATGCTCTCCAGAGAAACAGCCCTGGAAATCCTTGTAGAAATCAGGGACATAGTACTTTCCGAGGTTGAGCCAATTTCAGAGGATATCGACCTTATGATTGATTCGGTCCAGACTTCCCTTATGGGAGCGCTTATTGCCTTTGAATGTTATGTTATGGGCGATTATGATGAGGGCTCAAACCTTGATGAGCTTATAAAAGCAGCTCTCGATGCCGAAGCCTCAGACAACCTCGAGCTTGCCCTTGATTATACTGCACAATGTGGAGCCCTTGTACTTAAAGGGACGACTTTGCCCGAAGAAACTATGGCTGAATTGCCTTATGGGATTGTTGCAGAATGGCTTGACGGAATCGATTCCATTTCGGCTGCAATGGTTGGCAGTGACAGTTATAAACAATTTGATGAAGACGATGATGAAGATGTAATTTAATGAATGTACATATTGTACTATTTTTCGTCTAAATCCAGTATTAATAAAAGATTCTCTTCCAGTATTTTTCTGGATGAGAAAATTCTTTTCTTGATAACCAAAATCAGATAAAAATAAACTCAGATAGGAATAATAAATCTAATTTTAAATTTTTTTATTCTAGATTGAGACGATCATAAAATATTGATTCCGGATTCATGGCGCGCGAAGAAGATACTTCATCTGGATCATGAACATAATAGAGAAATGTCTCTATGTCTCTTTAGTGGGGTGATTATCCCACTGTTTTAAGTTGAAAAAAATTAAGTCAAAATAAAATTAGAATTAATCGAAATTTTTTATCTTCTAGTTTGCGAAAATTAAAAGTAAAAATTTAAAAACTAGAATTAAAAATTAAAGGAATTTAAGCTTGATTTCTGTTTTATCGATTTTCTTTTAATATTTTACTTTATATTTTACTTAATATTTTCATTAATATTTTTTCCTTTATTTCTTCTAATTTTTCTCCTTAAGTATTATGTAGCTTTTGCTTTAGTTGCTCCTGAGTTTTCAATCGGTTTTTTATTAGTCTGAATTTTTTCCACACTTTTTTTCAGATTAGGAGCCTGTTTTTCAGTTATTTTATCTATATCTGGATTTGTTGTGCTTATTTTTCCAATTATTTTCTCGCTTCCAGAATAGTTCTTTTCAATAACTTTTGTATATACCTCAAGGGTCTTTTCAGCTATAATTTTCCAGTTATAGCGTTTTGTCAGGAGATCATACCCTTTTTCTCCCATTCTGTTGTGGCCAAGTCCCTCAAGGACGTAATTAAGGCCCCAGGCTATGGAAGAGGGTTCTTTATGAGCAACTATCCCAGTCCTGAAGTTATCGATAAGAGAGACTGCATCGCTTGCAACTACTGGCTTTTTGGCATCCCAGGCTTCAAGGACCACGATTCCAAAGGGTTCGTTCCGGCTGGGCACACATACAAGGTCGCAGGCATTAAACCAGTCTATTA
>CAZFNE010000549.1:0-1604 GCA_964520335.1 uncultured Methanosarcinales archaeon
ATTAAAAATAAGTTCATTTATATCTAATGATTTGTATACTATAAGATTATAGTATTCTGCTTTGTTATAATTTGGATAAAAGGCTTAATAAAAACGGCGAAATTGCTAACTAAATAGCCTCTTTCCAGAATTATATTGGTGCTAAATTTCTGTGTGCCTTTTATGAAGTAGAAAGCAGAAAGTAAAACTTTCAGAAAAATAATGCATTGCGGTTACCTGGACGATAAGGAATTATTTCCCCATAACACAAAAATCCAGGCGAACTGATCGATTAATGATCTGCTTACCGCAAAACAGTTTCCAGATAGTAATAGAAGATCCTTTTTGGGAGGAAAGGAGAATTCCGTAATACTTCTGGATTATCTTCGCACATAAGTTATTAAAGTAATTTCATTTAGGGAACAGTACCTTTGGCTGTTTTTTTTATTTTTGATCCTTTTTTAGGGTATTATTTACTTGACATACTGAATGATAAGAGGGAGGAATGTATGGAACAGGCAAATTACACCGATTCTGAAGGAGGAATAACAAGTACCCCCTGGTGGGTTATTCTTCTGGGGGGAATTATTGCTATTATTACCGGTTTATTCCTTTTATTCAGCCCTGCAAGGACTACTTACGTACTTATGCAGATCCTGGCTATTTATTGGCTAGCGCAGGGAATTGTCTCTCTTCTGGGGGCACTTGCATATAAGCAGGAACACCGCATCTGGAGATTGATTTCAGGCATCCTGAGTATTCTTGCCGGTATCTTCATACTGGCGTATCCTGTATACGGCTCTTTAATTGTTTTGAACTTATTTGTTATTTTCATAGCCGTCTGGGTAATTATCAGTGGAATTGCAGGCCTCTACTCGGCGATCAAAGGTGAAGGCTGGGGTGTCGGGATATTAGGGATTATAACAATAATTCTCGGGCTGCTTCTATTAGCCAATTTTTGGGCAGGCATGCTTGTTTTACCATGGATTTTCGGCTTAATCCTTATATTAGGAGGGCTTACAGCAGTTTTCTTTGGACTGAGAATAAGAACTTAAAAATTTTCCATAATCAGCAATTTACTCATGTTAATAGGTTTTCTGGCAGGTTTTATGTTCTCGGAATATGTTCTCAGAAATTTGGGTTTTCCCTTGTTACCTGGAGAATTGGGAATGCCAGTAAGACATAAAAATTCAAACTTGAAAAAAATACGATCTAAACAATAATAGGAAAATTTAAGGAGAGAAAAGGAGAGAAATGTATGGATAGACCTATTGGGGTTACTATTCTGGCTCTACTAGCCATCCTGGCAGCAGTGCTAAACGCTATTGTGACGCTTCGATTTTTAGGCTTTTTGCCTTTTTTAGGCCCGTTTGACCAGCGTATTTTCAACTTATGGTATGCATTATTGTACGGCGTGCTTACCTATATCTGGGTCTGGGTGGCCAAGATGCTCTGGGATGTAGACCGTTCAGGCTGGATGTTTCTGGCATTAATCACAGTATTTAACCTGTGCATTGATTTTGTAATCCTTGTTACAGGTGGCTCGTGGTATGACATAAACCTCTCAGTTATTATCAATGCCCTTATCCTCATCTATGTGATGCTTCCAGGAGTTAGGGAAGCCT
>CAZFNE010000550.1:0-1599 GCA_964520335.1 uncultured Methanosarcinales archaeon
GAAGCCCTAAAAAAAATACATGACAATTTAGAAAAACTAGTTGAAGAGCGTACAGTGGAACTCGAGAAAGCCTACAAATCGCTGAAAGAAAGTGAAACCGGACTTGCTGAAGCTCAAAAACTGGCTCATGTCGGAAATTGGGATTGGAATGTCAAAACTGGTGAAAGTTATTGGTCTGATGAGCTATACCGAATTTTTGGACGCAATCCTCAGAAATCACCTCCATCTTATGACGAACTTTTAAATTATGTCCATCCTGATGATCGCGATTACGTGGATAAAAGTATTAAGAAAAGGTTAAATGAAGGTCCCAAAGACGGTATTGACTATCGTATTATCTTAGATAATGGGGAAGAACATATAGTCCATTCGCGAGCTGAGGTTACCTTTGATGAAGAGAACATTCCTGTTCGAGTAAGGGGAATAGTTCAGGATATTACTAAGCAGAGGAAAGTGGAAGAGAATACTAAGATTCTTGCGGATGCTGTGGAATCCTCAAACGATGCCATTGTAACATTGTCTCTTGAAGGTATTGTCACCAGATGGAATAAAGGAGCAGAGCTGATTTACGACTATTCGGCTGAAGAAATTCTGGGAAAAAATGTCTCTATAATTGAACCTGACAATCTTAAAGGAGAGATTAAAAGCTTCTGTGAAATAATCATACAAGGAGAAAAAATTCAGCATTATGAAGCTATAAGGAAAAAAAGGGACGGTTCAATAATAAATATTTCAGCAGCTCTTTCCCCGGTTTTCAATGCATCTGGAGAGCTTGTAGCCGTCTTAGCTATTTCCAGAGACATTACTGAGCGTGTCGAAGCAGAAAAAACCCTGGCCAAAATAGATAAACTCCGAATAAAAGAAATCCACCATAGAATCAAAAATAATTTGCAGGTAATTACTTCCTTGCTGGATCTCCAGGCCGAGAAATTTCAGGATAAGGAAGTGCTTGAAGCTTTCAAGGAAAGCCAGAACAGGGTAATTTCCATGGCTCTAATCCATGAGGAACTCTATAAAGGAGAAGGAGCGGATACCCTGAATTTTTCTGCATATCTTCAAAAATTGGCTGAAACCCTTTTCCAGACTTATAGCCTAAAAAGCAAAAATATCAGCCTTATAATGGACCTTGAGAAGAGCGCATGCTTTAATATGGATATTGCTGTCCCATTAGGAATAATTGTCAATGAACTCGTTTCTAATTCTCTTAAACATGCATTTACTAAAGACCAACAAGGGGAAGTTCAAATCAAACTTAGTAGAGAACGAAATATTAATAAAATGGACGAATCTGTTTTCAAACTGGTAGTTACAGATAATGGAAAAGGAATTCCTAAGGATATAAGATTAAAAAAGCCTGAGTCACTTGGATTGCAATTAGTAAGCACCCTTATCGATCAGCTGGATGGTAAATTAGAGATTAAACGGGATCATGGGACTGAATTTAAAATTATTTTTGGCGTGGCACGAAGATAATATTCTTCGTTTAATAAACTTAATAATTTTAATAGATTTATGAGGGAAATTTTTTCAGAAATTAATGCAAATTTTATTAACGTATTAAGATCTTTTCCAATGATTATACCAAAATACATGAATGTA
>CAZFNE010000551.1:0-1594 GCA_964520335.1 uncultured Methanosarcinales archaeon
TGCGTGATTTTAAAAATATAAAATCCAGAAATTTTACTGCGGAAAGTAGGTTATAGCAAAGTTTTGTTTAAGACCTCTTATTTGTTGCTTATTTTCATCCTCAAGCTCATCGATAAGGTATTCTCCATTCTCAATCAATGGCATAACTCGACTGGTTAGAATAACCTTTGCATTATGAGTATTATCCCTGAGAGCCTTGAATAAAAGGCTAAGACCTGAATCTATGAAGTTCTGTTCTTCATCAATTATGTAACTCAGATCGTCAAAAACCAGCCATAAAGAGTCTCTTTTTCTCAGTTCTTCAGTAAGTCTGTTTATATCTGTATTTCCAGCCTGTCTTATGCCCTTGAAGCTCAGGATTTCGGGGGTTTCCAGATAGGCTGCAAGCACTTCAAGCACATCTTCGAGCTTTGCATCTCTATTATGGTAAAAGTTAAACCAGAAAGGTTCTGGAACGTCTGTCGACCTGAAATTAACCAAAACTCGTGATAGCGTAGTTTTTCCGACACCTGCAATGCCGCTAAAAAGAAGGATTTTGTTCTTCTGAAGATGCTGGAGGGCTGAAGACAACTCTTCTGCCCTGTTTTCAGTGACAAATTTTACGAGATTTCCGGAATAATCCGGCAGAGCCGAAGGACTATAACTTTTTAGAATATCCTGCTTTAGTTCTTCCTGTCTCTTCCAGCCCATGTATTCCATAATTTTAATTAGTTCTTCGTCTTTTACGCCTTCCAGATTAATGATAAGGTTATTATCACCGAAAATCAGTTGTTTAACAACATCAATGTCAATATTTAAGTTCACAACGAGTTCAATTTCCCTAGCAAGCTCTGGATTTTTTTTCAGTAATTTCAGGATTTCCTGCTGAAGTTCTTCCTTTGCTTTCGAATCGTTAGAGTTTTTGAGAACTTTTGTAAACGCCTTTTCGAGGGATGAACCCATTTTGGGGCTTATTTTCTCCAGCAAAGCCTGTGCTCTTTTTCCACCTACAGAACCGAGTTTCTCAAAAGTTTTTTCATAGATCATATCCACGAGGACTTCTTTACCTTTGTCAACTGCAGGTTTTCCTGCAATGCATAGGGCAGACAAGACCGGGAAAAGAAAATCTGTTGCTTGTTGTGCAAGAGCGACTGGATCCATAAAACTCCTGTAATTACTTATTGATACTGGAAGCAGGTAAAATAAAATTTACTATTTAGAACTATCTATTATTTTTTGAATAAAGAGAAAATAACGAAACTGACTTCAGTTATTGATATTTTCTTGAGATAAATCTTCTGTTTTCAGGATACCACTCAATTCTAGGTTTTTAATTGGCTTGTTTACAGCATCGTCGGTGAAAAAGCATAATTATTAATACAAAAGATGAAGGAATTTCTTTCAATTTAGGTTTTTGTCGGCAAGGCCTTATCTTATTTGCTCCAATTCCAGATAGCCAATCTTTAATTATTTTGTCGTTCCTTAATTGTTTGCAGTCCAAAATACCACCAACTTTGTAACTTACTAAAAATAGATAAGGTTACGTATAAGTATTTGTTCTAGTAAAAACCGATTCAATGTGGGGTAAAATAAATGGTGAAATTGACAGATGAGA
>CAZFNE010000552.1:0-1590 GCA_964520335.1 uncultured Methanosarcinales archaeon
CAGAAAGAGATTATGCAGCCCTTAAGGAAGCTGTGAAGATTGGAAGAATTGAAGCCAAAATGGGGATATAAAAATCATAAAATTTCCTTAAAGAATAAGAGAGAAGAAAGTAAGAGGGGATAATTTAATTATATAATTTACAAAAAACTTATATTACTTTCCCAAATTCTTTCAAATTATTATTTGAGCTATTTTTAAGACGCCCTTTGCATAATTTTACAATTTTAAATTTTCAAAGACATGTTTTTTCAAGCTTTTATAAAATAAAAAGAAAATGCCTTATTTTTTATAATTTTTTATAAATGAGCTCATTCCAAAACCAGTCTTATTCACAAAAACTAATAAAGTTTAAGATTATTTTCCGTGATATAAAACTCGATGCATTATTCAGAATACTGGATTAAGAAAAACAATTTTGAGTTTTGGGATATGCTCAATATATAATACAAAAATAATTATGCAATTAAATATAAAGCTATTTCAAGAAATACCAGCAAAAAAAGTCTTAAGAAGAGTATTAAAGGAAAAACTATTGGGGGAGAATGAATGTCAGAATTACAGGGGCCTTCAGAAAAAGAAAGAAAGGCAGAGGAAAGCCTGCTGTCTCTTCAGGAATGTAGGGAGAAAGGCAGGGTCTTGAGAAAGGAGGTTCCTCGCAGCAGTCATAAGGTTTTAAATTTACCAGATACTCGACCTGATCCTATAACTTTACTTCAGGCACAGGATAAAAATCGACTCAAACAGCTTTTGCCCATTAAGTATGGGCGCATGCTTGAATCTCCTTTCACATTTTTTCGAGGCGCAGCCGCCATAATGGCTTATGACCTGGCTTCAACACCAGTAACTGGCCTGCAGGCCCAGCTCTGTGGAGATGCTCACCTTTCGAATTTCGGGATTTTTGCAACGCCAGAGAGGAGATTGGTTTTTGACATTAATGATTTTGATGAGACTCATCCTGGCCCCTGGGAATGGGACTTAAAACGCCTTGCAACAAGTGCTGTGCTTGCAGGAAGAGACAACGGCTTTCGGGATGAAGTAAACAGGAGCTTGGCAAGAACAGTAGGCCTTTATTACCGGAAGGCAATGGCAAATTTTGCCCGGGCTACCTTACTTGATGTCTGGTATTATCACGTAGAAATAGATGACATTCAGAAAATTATAGAAAAACTACCAGGTAAAGCTAGAAAAAGAGTGCAAAACATTACCATGAAAGCCCGTAGACGCACCCAGGCTCAATCTGTAGATAAATTAACGGAGGTTATACAAGACAGACGCAGGATACGAAATAACCCCCCTCTATTAACCCGTTTAAATGAGATGTTTAAAGGAGAACAAGCCTTTATTTCAACAGAAAAAGACGTTGAAATGATAACTAAAGAGGAACAGGCCTGGGTTATCAAAGAGAAAAATGCCGAAAAGTTGTTTAATGATTATTTAAATAGCCTGCCAGAAGAAATGCACCAATTCTTATCACACTTTAGAATCTCGGATGGAGCTTTCAGGGTAGGTGGTGTAGGCAGTGTAGGAACAAGATGCCTTATTTATTTGCTGGAAGGAATTGTAAAAGATGAAGCTTTAATCCTTCAGCTT
>CAZFNE010000553.1:0-1584 GCA_964520335.1 uncultured Methanosarcinales archaeon
TCTACAATGAACAGGGACCCCAGAATTGTCATCAACCTGAAGCTCCAGAACACTATTTTTACAGGGGGCAATTCATCCTGAGGGAGCTGGTTAAGTCCTGTTATTGTTCCGCTGAAACTTCCTGTATAGAAGAAGCTTGCAAGCCCTGGAATTCCCAGCAACTGGACAGTATTTGAACCCGTACTTGAATCAGGTATCTGTATCAGGTACATGGGCAGGGAAGAGCCGGTTTCCCAGATCGCATCCATTGCTGCTCCCTTGGCAGGCTGAAGTCCGGCAACATATTGGGCATAACCGTGTCCAAGAGCTGCAAGCATAACTGCAGTAACAAGGGCTATGACAACTGCAATGCTGAAAGATTTCCTGAATACTTCGTTGTTGTTTTTCTTAAGAAAATGATACGCACAGATCCCCATTATCAGGAATGCAGTTAAAAGATAAGCTGCAAGCAAGGTATGGATCAGCATGTGCCACACATAGCTGTTTGTAAGCAGAGCCAGGAAATCTGTCATAACAACCTTGCTTCCATCGGCAGCCAGCTTATAGCCGACTGGATTCTGCATAAAACCGTTAGCAGCGATAATCCATAATGCAGACATGTTAGTCCCAAGAGCAACCATCCACATGGAAAACGCCTTCAGTTTCTGGCGGGAGCGATCCAGGAAAAGCCATGCCCCAAAAAAAGTGCCTTCAAGGAAAAAAGCCAGTAAAGCTTCGACAGCTAAAGGGGGCCCAAAGACATCGCCCATGAATTCCGCATAAGCCCCCCAATTCGTCCCGAACTGAAACGTCATTGCAAGCCCTGTTACCAGCCCTATTGCAAAGTTTATCTTGAAAATCCTGCCCCAGAAATCAGCCATCTTCCGCCAGGTTTCACTCCTGTTTTTGTAGTACATTGTCTCCATGCCTGCTACCAGGAGCCCGAGGCCCAGGGTAAGGGGAACGAACAGGAAATGGAAAGCAACCGTTATGGCAAATTGAAGCCGGCTTAACAAAAGTAATTCAACCAGAAATATCCCTCGTTTTATTCCTCATTTTTTTTCTCTTTTTTCTGCTCTTTATTTTTTCTCTGCCTTTTTTTTCTCCTTCCTGCAGTCCTTACAGACACCATAAAAGTTAGTGCTGGTCGAGACAATGGTGAATCCTTCTATTTCTTCAGCTATTTTCATGGAGTAATCCAGCAGTTGTTCTGAATTGAAGTCCTCCATTTTCCCGCATTCCCGGCAAATTAAATGGTGATGTGGAATGAAATTCGCTTCGAATCTTGATACCCCTTTTACATTTACTTCTTCCAGTAATCCTTTTTCTGTAAGGAATTTGAGATTTTTATATACCGTGGCCTTGCTGATACGCGTCAGTTTTATTCTAACCCCATCATAAACTTCGTCTACAGTGGGATGACCTGTATTTTCGCGCAGGAAAGCAAGTATTTCGACTCTCTGGTTTGTGTATTTCATATCAGCTTTCTCTGTGGTTTTCATTGTCATCCGCCTAAATTACCTGTGAAAGCAGGCTTCTTCAGATATTTCAAATATTTTCAGATATATGGATATTTTTTAGTAAATGACATTTATTATTATTTAA
>CAZFNE010000554.1:0-1569 GCA_964520335.1 uncultured Methanosarcinales archaeon
TTCCTATGGAAAGAGATGGCTGCTATGGAACCGAAGTAAACTACCAGAAAGTCCTGGAAACTTTCGAGATTTTTAAAATTTCTAATTAATGAATCGGGCTTTCTAATTTATTTTTATTCCGTCTTATTAATCTTATAAACTGATTTTATTTAAGTTTGCCACAAATCATGATTTACGTTTGTTCCAAATAGTAATTAATTTCTTTATTAAAAGATCCAAATAAGAAATTAATTTATACGTGTGATTACAAAGAGAAAATATAGATATCTGAAAATTTCAGTTTCTGTAGGTGTTTATTTGAAAGAAGAAATAAATATTTTGGGTGGAGGGATAAGCGGCCTTGCATGTGCAATAATCCTTCGCCAAAATGAATATAAAGTTAATGTTTTTGAAAAGAGCAGTTACGTAGGTAAAAGGTTCAATGAGGATTGGCAAGGGTTAGAAAATTGGTCTGAGAAAACTGATGTCCTGAAACAGATCAAATCATACGGCATCGATTTGTCTTTTGAGTATGAACCTATTTCAGAATTAGCTGTGCATTATTCAGGGAAAATGAAAACTGCCAAAGTAAAAAATGGCTGTTATCTTGTGAGGAGGGGAAGCAAAGAAGGCTGCCTGGATAAGGCTTTACTTGAACAGGCCGAAAAATTGGGAGTAAAAATTCACTTTAATTACAGGCAGGAAAGGGGACTGCCTATTCAAGTAAATGCAACCGGTCCCAGGAATGCAACCGCTTTTGTAAGGGGAATTAAATTCAATACTAGCTCCGAGAGCGGCTATCATATGGCTTTTGGCCAGGATATAGCCAAAGGGTTCTACTCCTATCTCTTGACCAAAAACGGGCACGGAACGATTGCAACCGTTTATGGACGCAAGAGCGCCCATCTTTCGGAAGAGTTCCTTCAAAATACAGTTAACTATTTTTCAGATTTTCTTGATAAAAAGGAACTTTCTGCCGGGAAAAAATTTGGTGGTTATGGACACTTTGAAATAAGGAAAAATTATTATGATGAGAACGGGGCAATGTTCATTGGAGAAGCAGGGGGATTTCAGGACTATCTCTGGGGATTCGGAATGAGATACGCTTTTCAGAGCGCGAATCTTGCTGCAAGAAGCATAATACAGAACGAATCATATAACGATTTGATAAAAGAACATTTACTTAAAAAAATGAAACATTCAAACAGAAATAGACTAATTTCTGAAATGACGGGTCCTCTAGCGTATCCTATGCAATATTATATGTTTGCACTCAGTAAAAACCCCCTTAAACTTTTGAATATTCTTTGTAGATGATCCGAGAGTCAGGTATCTCTTCTTTCCTATATCTTTTTATCTCTCCAACCTTAATTTACTTTAGGGGCAGTTATTTCTGGAGTACCAGTTTGTATCTGCCTTCTGTTCATAAGCAGTTGTCTTAGCATGTATGATTTGATTATAATAGGGGGAGGACCTTCAGGGGCATCGGCTGGAAGGAAGGCAGGTGAGCTAGGCCTTAATACACTCTTACTTGAACAGTAGTTCCGATTTGTTGTAGTTCCGAATGACGAATCTCATTCATTTACAATT
>CAZFNE010000555.1:0-1561 GCA_964520335.1 uncultured Methanosarcinales archaeon
CATGATTCTTCTTACCGTCATTTCTCAAGGTAAATTCTAACGGATCTAAAGAGTATCTTTTCCTAATCTCACGGTCTCCTTCCTGGCTGTAGTACCTGCACAAAAGGTGGATAACTCTCCCATTATAGCTTTTATCGGTAGCTGTAATTCTATAAGAAAGCGTAAAAAAATCTATGTTAATATATCCCTCTATCGACTCATTTCTTACAGTAAAAAAACAGCTACTTTGCGGTTTCCCGGAGATATATCCCATATAAGACATTGAGTCTGGATTCTGTATCTGCCAGTTCTGAAGTTTTAGTTCATAATCTTCCCTCATAAGGCTAAGGTTTACGGTGCCGTTTGAGGCTAATTCCCTAAATTTTGCAGGATTTGCTACCACAGTCTGGTAAGCAGTACACGGTTCGGAAGGTTTAATTAGGTCTTTATTGATATTTATTTCTTCAAATATCCCGTCCCTGCAGATTCCTGAAAAATTTGCAGTAAAGTTTTCTTTACTTGAATTTACTGCGAGATTAGTATCTTCCAAAGGCATCAGGTAAAAATAGCCGCCGTTTTTAGAAGAATGAGAAAAATTGCTCATATTGTCTGTTTTTTGAGTCAGATTTTCCTGAATCAAAGCTTTCTCAGGAAAGGTTCTATTATTGGAATCATTATTAGAATCAGGATTAATTGAAAAAACTGCAACTGCTAGTAAAATTAAAATTATAAAGCTTACAGCTATACTGCGCATTACTTCACCTGAAAAATTAAAGAGTGGATGTTTGGAGTATGTAGTCAAAATTATATCAAAGTTACGTATTAATTCATAATGCGAAGATAATAAATTGATTTTAAGCAAAATGAGATGGCTCTTGATCTAATCATTAAACTGGAATTTCCAAAATTAAGAGCTAAACTACTAAAATCAAATAAATAAAATAAAAAATCTAATGCAAAAAGTGAAACTCAAGGAATAAAGTCCAAAAAATTGGCTAAAATTAAAGAAATCTATTTTCTTTTTCCCGAGCTTAATTCTGTCACTATCAAATTAGCACACTAAATGTATAATTTCTAATTTCCAGACCTTATTATTTCTTCAAGCCTCTTAATACATTTTGCAGGAATCCTTTTTTCTCGAAATACTGCTGGTGATAATCTTCAGCCATATAGAATTCGGACACCGGGACAATTTCGGTTACTATCGGGCTTCTGAAAACCTTTTCTTTTTCCAGCTTTTCTTTTGAGGCAAGAGCATTGGCTTTTTGTTCATCGTTATGGTAAAAGATTACTGAGCGGTACTGCTTTCCTACATCAGGTCCCTGGCGATCTACTGTGGTTGGGTCATGGATCTGCCAGAAAATATCAAGCAAATTCTCATAAGAAACAACCTTAGGATCAAAAATTACCCTAACTGCCTCCGCGTGTCCGGTATTAAGAGTGCAGACCTGTTCATAGCTAGGGCGCTCAAAATGACCTCCACTGTATCCCACAGCAGTTGCAACTACTCCATTAGTCTGCCTGAAGGCTTCTTCAATTCCCCAGAAACAGCCTGCTGCAAAAGTTGCCTTTTCCAGGCCTG
>CAZFNE010000556.1:0-1553 GCA_964520335.1 uncultured Methanosarcinales archaeon
CTTATAATGGTAGGAATCTCAGTAGCCATACGTTGCGAGCATTGTATTTCAAAACATGTTTCTGAAGCTGTAAGGCTTGGGGCGACTCGTCAGGAAGTCCTGGAAGCTGTAAGCACGGCTATATTAATGGCTGGAGGGCCAGCATTGGCTTACGGATCTGCAGTTGCTCTTAGTACACTTGACGAGCTGAATGTTTGAAAAATATGAGATGAATAAAATGACAGAATCAACTGGATCTTTCAAGTGCCAGATTTGTGGGCGTTCCCTTGAAAAAGAGGATTGTATCGAAGAGGAAGGGAAAACACTCTGTGAGGATTGTTACATAGAAAGCCATCACAAAATCCAGACCTGTGATCCCTGGGCTGTCCGCTCTAAAAAAATTTTCAGGGAAGAAGCCGGGCTTGAGGGTACAGATGGACTTACTGACCTGCAAAAAGCTATCTACGAGTTTGTTATCTCAAAAGGAGGAGCAAAAAAGGAAGAAATTGCAGAAAAATTCGGAATCTCTTTACTTGAAACAGAAAATCAGTTTGCGCTCCTCAGACACTGTGAACTTCTAAAGGGGCAAAAAAGATCTGATGGAGTCTATTTTGTACCTTTTAAAGAAAAATAAATTGAAAAACAGCTCTTTTTCTATTTTTTCCGGATTCAGGATTCGAAAATTAAATTCAGGCATACATTTTAAGGGCTTTTAAAAAAGCATTAACTAACTTAACATCCTATTAAATCCAAAAATAAGTGTTTTCTATCCTTTTTGAGTCCCCTCTTTTTAGTTATATAAAGTATGCCTGAGGTTTAAAAACAATTGGCAATAAGTATTTCCCTTTATAGGATTAATTTCCGGTTAAGATTAGAATTGCGGAGTTCAGGAATGGACAGTTCAAAACCATATTTTAACCCGGAAATTGAAATAATGGATAGAGGAGAACTTGATGCTCTTATCGAAGAGAGGGTTCGCTATACTGTGAGATATGCGGCAGAGAATTCTCCTTTTTACAGGAAATGGTTCGAAAAACATGGGACAAATCCTGCGGATATTAAAACCCACGAGGACCTTCTGGATCTTCCTGTTATCTCAGGAAAGACTATTCGAGAAAACCAGCCTCCTGAAGTTCCCGATTTTATGTTCAGGAGTGTGGGCTGGGAACATGTCTTTACAATCCATGAAACCAGCGGGACAAGTGGGACTCCTAAAAGCTTTTTTCTTACCTGGGAGGACTGGGAACGCTATGCTGAAAAATACTCGCGAATTTTCAGGTCACAGGGATTCGGGCCAGGAGACAGGGTTGTTGTCTGTGCTTCTTACGGGATGAATGTAGGCGCAAACACCATGACCCTTGCGGCCAGGCAGCTTGGCATGAGCATTATTCCTGAGGGCAAATGTACGTTTCCCCTGCGTGTTATCGAAGCTTACAGGCCTACAGGCATAGTAGGCAGTGTATTCAAACTGCTGAACCTTGCCAGAAGGATAAGAGCAGAGGGCAGTGATCCTCAGGAGTCAGGCATAGATAAATTGGTTGTTGGAGGAGAAGCATTTGCTGACGAGTCCAGGA
>CAZFNE010000557.1:0-1533 GCA_964520335.1 uncultured Methanosarcinales archaeon
ATGATTTCCCTGACCCATTTTATCTCCCCGTCTTTTTTCTGTATCCTGTATTCGCTTTCGATAACAAAGTTCGGGTTTAACTTCAATTTCTCCCTTTTTTTAAAAATAACAGGGCGGTCTTCAGGTATGATTATTTCCTGCCAGTCAACTTTTCCAGAAAGAAAATCCTGCTTTGAGTGACCTGTCATTTCCTCAACAGGACCGTGTATGAATATAAGTTTAAAGTCCTCATTAAACTGGAATCCGATCCCCTGGAAATTTTGCATGAAGGAATTGTAACTGTCTGGGTTGTCATCTGGGACGTCTTCTGGGACGTCTTCTGGGACGTCTTCTGGATCGTCTTCTTTCTTAACACTTCGATGTTCAGTCAGATACTTCTTGCCAATCATTTTGCAAATATGACTGTACTCGCTCCCAAGGAAAACGGCTTTCTGCCTGAGATCTTCTTCCCGGTGTTTAAGTTCCCTGAAAAGCAGATTGCAAGGCTCTTCAAATCCGATATCTACAATTGCTTTATAAATCAGGTAAAAAGATAGTAATTTAAACAAGAGGCCTATGAAGTTTGAAGCCTCATCCATTTGATCGTAAAATGTAAACGACAGTTCCTCAAAGATTGTCAGGACTATAGATATTGAGAGTAATCTGAAGACTTTTTCTTCAAACCTGACCCTGGTTATATACAGGAGAAAAAGCGAGCAGAGAAGAATTAAAGAAATTACGTATCCGCTTACTACTTTGAATTGAGTAAATCCTGCACCCTCGATATAAGAATCCGGGAAATTCTGGAAAAAAAAGATTGAAATCAGGCAGGTAACAGAAACTACTGCATATACAAGAAATGCTTTCCAGGCAAAAATTGCGCTTTCAGGGGTTTTGACATTCCCTTGCTGGCTCTCGCCGGCGAGTATCAAAAATAGCGGAGCTGCCAGAAAAGAAGCGCTTTCCAGGAAGCTTGCAACTATCCGAAACTGAACGGAAAGGTTTGGATCAAACCCGGGAAATACTCCCATTCCGTGGAATGCGAGTGTGCTCAAAAAGTCGAAGCTCCCAACAAAAAAGTAACCTATCCCTAAAATTATTAAATATCGGTTCTCCAGGCGGGTTCTCGATTTCCATACTATGAGGAATATCACATATGCAATGTAGACGCTGAATAACTCTACTACTGTATGGAAGAGAAGGTAATTGTTAAGGCTAATTAGATAAAGCAAGGTGATTATGGTTATCCAGACCATTACTTCATAGAAGTTTACTTTTAGCGTGTTTTTCCTGACATTTAATATATTCAATTACCCCCGTTTCACCCAGTGCCTGAAGAATTCCTCGGCTTCATATAAGACTGAATGTTTAGACCAGCAAAGCGGCTTCGACGTCGAGTTATACTAAAACTTAATGCAATTTTATACCTGCAATAACTTGCAAAATAACGGAATCGGAAGAGTAATAAGCATTGCAGAAAAGAGGATAAGAAGCCCGGAGGCGTTATATCCCGTTTACTGTATCCCCCAATACAGCAGCGCAGATGATATGCTC
>CAZFNE010000558.1:0-1532 GCA_964520335.1 uncultured Methanosarcinales archaeon
ACTTAACTGTATGATCGCCTTTTCACGGGCACCGGTGTCGAGTACCCGACGTTTGATTGATGTAAGTAGCTGTGCCTGATCTGATGGAAGTATATCGGCATCGGTCTTGCCCAGCAAATTAGATACAGATAAAGGGGGCGTTGAGTTGAATACCCAGGTATAGCGCAAATCAAGATTCTGCTCGAAAATAATGTCCGGGGAGTTTGCTACGATAACTTGCAGCTGCGCTTCGTTCTTGCGTAATGCTTCTTCTGTCCTCTTACGCTCAGTAACATCCTGAATTATTCCTTCAGCTCGAACAGGAATATTTTCTTCATTAAAAAAAATTTCAGACTGCGTATGTACCGAACGTTCTTCCCCATTTGGCAAGATGATCCTATAATCAATGCATTGGAGATCTCCATTAAAACCTTTCTTAATAGCCTCAATTACATACTCCCGGTCTTCAGGATGCACATAGCTTAAAAATAAATCGTAAGTTGGACCGAACTCCTGGGGTTTATGTCCAAAAATCCGATAAACTTCATCAGACCAGTACAGTTTTCCGGTTGCAATATCCCATTTCCAGTTTCCAATATGGGCCATTTTTTGGGCTTTAGCAAAGCACTCTTCACTCTCTTTTAAAGATCTTTTTGCTTCTTCAAGCTGTATTTCCTTCTCCTCAAACAATTTCGAGAAATTATCCTGTAATTCCTTTGATTTTGTATCTACTTCTTTCACAGCCTGGTTAACTTTTTCCTTTACCCTTTTAAGTCCGGGATTTTCCATTTGTTCCCATTTTCCCTCTCTCTTTACCAGAGCAAATTGGTGATGCATAGATGCATCTAAAATATTAGTTATATCGAACTGATCGAGAGAATATGTGCACAAAGCCTTTATCCGATTGTTTCCAGTAATAGTATCCAATTTTTCTTCATAATCAATGAGGGGTTTCCAGTCTTTTTTCAGCCCGGAAAGATCTTCACTCAATCTTAACCCATTATAACCATTGTTTATAGCCTTGTTGACTTTTTTAATCCAGTAGTCTAAGATTTTCTGGGAATTAAAAACTCCTTCTTTTATATAAAAATCCGTAAAAGAAATAATTTCGATTTGTCCTTTTTCCAGGTAAACATCAAGTCGAGGAATAGCTTTTCTAAGCTTCTCCTTCGCTCTTTCCTTTGCTTTATAAGATTCTGGTACCGCCCATATGCAAAGTTCGTTATTTTCCAACCCTGCTTTAAAATAAGAGACAAGTATATCTATTAGATCTTTTTGAGTCTGGTGGAATAGGCAGAAGTGTGTTCCCCACTTCAGATTTTCAATTATATCAATTCCAATATCAATTCCAGATTTACAGGGTCTTTCACCCATCTCATACCCCTTTCCACTTGACGCAGAACTCAGTTTTCTATCTCTATTGCCAGAATTTAAAGTTATAATTATCTTTAATTTCTGATCTTGAGTTTAACGTAAATTTTTTTTAGGAAATTTTTGCCAATCAAAGTTGCGAGGGCGCACCCCGCTGCAAGCAACGGGGTATGTTCGCGCCC
>CAZFNE010000559.1:0-1527 GCA_964520335.1 uncultured Methanosarcinales archaeon
CATGATCAGGTTTCCTCCTTGGTAAAATAGTAGTGTTAGCCAATTTTTTCGTTCCTGTATAGTGGTCTATTGATAATATAAAATAATAATCTTTAATATATATCCTTATTGGTGAAATTCTGCAAAAAAGATAAGCTTTTATTTATATTTTCCGAGTCCCGCCTCGCCCGAGTTCCGCTTCGGAAGCACGAGGTCCTTTTCGTTCGCTTCGCTTACTCAAGAGGACTTACTTTGAGAATTTTGGGAATTATGCATTTAGAAAAGTTTGGTTCAGGCTTTGTTGTGCAGACCGAGGGTGGTTAAGGTTAGTGCAGTTGCATTGATTTCGTCTTCATTGTTTCCCCAGGCTCCGGTTTGGTGGACGTTTTTGAGGAGCCAGTTAATTGAGTCTTTAACATGTTCTTTAAAACCTGCGAGAATGAGGGCCTGGATTGCAAGATTACTTGTGGAGATATGTTTCCAGCCGCCGTTTTGTTCTTTTTGTGAAAGAATCCATCTGGACTTTTCCTGAATGAAGGAGTCAAAGTTATTTTTTCCGGAAAGAGTATCCTGTTTTTTAAGGGCCGTAATAATCAGGGATGTTGTGCCTACCTGTTCCCAGGCTGGAGAATAGTTTTCGTATAACCAGAGGCAGCTTTTTTTGTCCGGGATTTCCATGTCTGCAAGGGCTGCTACTGCGTAAGCTGTATCGTAAATATCGTTATTCCAGGTGTGATTGTTTCTTTTTGAAAGCAGCCATTTTCCGGATGCCATAAAGATTATCCCCTCGTTTGAAAGGGCTGAGCAGGCTCTTGAAGTGTCCCGAATCGAGGAATTCCATGAGCCATTTTCTTTTTTAAGAATTAATTGAGTTATATAGGGGTTTGGGAGATTCCAGAGGGCATGTGCAGATACTGTGCTGGAAAGCTCTTTTACGGAAGAAACTTCCTGGGCAGAAAGCCATTCAAAACCTTTTTTTACAACATCAGGCTCAGTATCGTTTAATGCATCCATGTACTTTTTAGACTCCATATTCATATCTTAAAACCTGGCTCAAGCCTGATAGGTTTATATTTGTACCTTTCGCTGGCTGTTTACAATATATTTCAACACATTTATTTAAAATTCTTTTTTATAATTATTTTTTTAAAATTATCTTGGAGGAAGTCTTTTTGCGAGTTCGGCATCAACTGAGGAAACCACATATTCATTTTTATCCTTGCCTTCAAGTTTTGCGATGATCTCGTTGTCGTTTTCTTCCTCTTCTATCTGCTCTTTAACATACCACTGCAGGAAAGAGGATGTAGTCTCGTCCTTTTCAGCATTTGCAAGGGCTACGAGTTCGTGAATTGAGCGAGTAATGAACTGTTCATGTTTCAGGGTCTGCTGGAACATATCCATTGCTGTCCCAAATTCAACAGGCGGCTCTTTAACTTCCTTTAACTTCACTTTTCCGCCCTGATCATTTATGTAGTCAAAGATTTTCATTGCGTGGATATTTTCTTCTTCTACCTGAACCCTGAACCAGTGGGCAAACCCTGGCAGTCC
>CAZFNE010000560.1:0-1521 GCA_964520335.1 uncultured Methanosarcinales archaeon
ATGCTTGAAAATATCGACCTTTCCCAAAAACTAAGCAATGAAGAGTATAAACAAAAAATGGAAATTTTAAAATACCAGCTCGGAGATTCCCAGAGGCAGGCCTGGAAATTAAACCTGCCTATTATTCTTGTTTTTGAAGGCTGGCACGGTTCCGGGTTGGCTGAAGATATAAATCGAGTCATCCTTACACTTGATCCAAGAGGATATGATTTTCACACAATGGCCAGACCCTGCTATGAAGAGTTGCTCAAACCTTTTCTTATACGTTTCTGGACAAGGACCCCAGTAAAAGGAAAAATTGCAATTTTTGATAGAAGCTGGTATAGTAGGGCGATTATAGAGTGTCTTGGGAAGGAAAAATCAGAACCTAAAATGGACAAATGTTTGCAACAGATAAATGATTTTGAGCGACAGCTTGCAGATGATGGTTTTTTAATACTTAAATTCTTCCTCCACATAAGCGAAAAAGAGCATAAAGAACGTTTCAAGGAAATGAAAAAAAATGGTATACCCCTGGTTCTGGACGAATATGAAAAAGAAGGAGGGCAGGACCTTGATTTTATCCATAATTATAAGGAAAACCTTCCATATATCGAAGAAATGCTTGAAAAAACCGACACCTCTTATGCGCCCTGGACAATAGTTGAAGCTAATGATAGGGATTTTGCAACCTTAAAAATTATGGTGATAGCTAACAATGCTATTCAAGCACGAATTAAACATATTGGTACTTATGAAGAAGGAAAACTTACCCAGGTAAGCACTTTACCTGAAAGCCTGCCTGAATTCAATACCTCTATTCTGGAAAAAACAGATCTCTATAAAAGCTTATCTGAAGACGAATATAAAGAATTAAAAAAAATGTACCAGCAGAAGCTTCAGGCCCTTCATTATGAATTATTCAAGAAAAAACGCCCCCTAATAGTTGTTTTTGAAGGCTGGGATGCAGCAGGAAAAGGTGGAAATATATACAGGTTTGTTGAGAACCTTAATCCAAGACTTTACAGGGTGATGCCTGTAGGTTCTCCAAATGATGTTGAAAAGGCTCATCATTATCTATGGAGATTTTGTACCGCAATCCCTAAAGCAGGACATATAGCTATCTTTGATAGAAGCTGGTATGGGCGGGTGCTTGTAGAAAGAGTTGAAAAACTTTGCAGCGAACAGGAATGGGAAAGAGCCTATAGAGAGATTAATGAATTTGAAGCAATTCTCACCCACCCCGGGACTATTATCCTCAAGTTCTGGCTTCATATCGATAAAGAGACTCAATTAAAACGTTTAGAAAATCGGCAAAACAATCCAGAAAAGACCTGGAAAATTACAGAAGAGGACTGGAGAAATCGAAGTAAATGGGATGAGTACATGCTTGCTGTAGATGAGATGCTTAAAAAAACAAGTACCAGAAATTCTCAATGGATTATTGTAGAATCAAATGACAAACTTTACTCCAGAATAAAAGTGTTGAGAACCACTGTTGAAACTCTTGAGAGAGAATTGAATTCGGAAAGACAGGCTTAA
>CAZFNE010000561.1:0-1506 GCA_964520335.1 uncultured Methanosarcinales archaeon
AAGCTCTGAAATATGCTCAGGTTGTTAAAATCAAAAATAAGCAGGAAGGAAAACTTCAAAGTGTTCAAAAAAGAATTATCTTTGGTCAAAATATAAATCAGAGTGAAATTTCAACGAGTTTACTTGAAAGACAGAATTTAACTTTTAGGCAGGACAATAATAGGATTTCAAGAAAAACAATAGGATTTTCAAAGAAAATTAAGTCTCTATATAATCAAATGAGGTTTTATTGCACTTATTTTAACTTTTGTAGGTATCATGGAGGATTGCTCCAAAAAGAAGAACATGAAAATTCGAGAAAAAAAACACCTGCACAAGTATCTGGAATTACAAAAAAGAAATGGACATTAAATGAATTACTAAATTACAGGAATACAAAAAATGTCAACTAATTAATAAGGGAGCACCAATTTTTCTGTTTCCTTTTTTTACAAAATATCTACAAAACAATTTTAAATATTTTCATTCTAAAATAATCTATCAGTCAGCCTCAATTTGTAAGAGACTGAATAGGAGCAGGGATTCGTCCTCCTCTTTTAATAAAGAGCTCAGAGCTGAATTTATTTACAGGCATAATTGGAGCACTTCCAAGCAGCCCTCCGAATTCTACAGAATCGCCAACTCTTTTTCCTGGTGCAGGGATTATTCTAACTGCAGTAGTCTTTCGATTGATTACTCCGATCGCCATTTCATCGGCCAGGATTGCAGAAAGAGTAGAAGCAGAAGTATCTCCGGGCACTGCAATCATATCAAGCCCGACTGAACAGATGCTTGTCATAGCTTCAAGCTTATCAAGGGATAATGCTCCTACTTTAACAGCTTCTATCATGCCTGCATCTTCGCTGACAGGAATAAAAGCCCCACTCAAGCCACCAACAGAAGAAGAAGCCATTGCCCCTCCTTTTTTTACAGCGTCGTTTAAGAGAGCCAGGGCTGCAGTTGTCCCGTGGGTTCCGCAGCGTTCAAGCCCCATTGCTTCCAGAATAGCAGCAACACTGTCTCCTATTTCAGGAGTTGGAGCCAGGGAAAGGTCAAGAATCCCGAATTCGACTCCAAGCCGTTTTGAAACCTCTCTTCCAACCATTTCTCCCATTCGGGTAATTTTAAAGGCGGTTTTTTTAATGGTTTCGGAAATATCTGTAAGGTTCGGGTTTTTAAGTTCGCGAATAGCAGCGTTTACAACCCCGGGCCCGCTTACTCCTACATTAATTACGCATTCGGACTCCCCGATTCCGTGAAATGCCCCTGCCATAAAGGGGTTGTCTTCGGGGGCATTTGCAAAGATTACTAGTTTTGCACACCCAATCCCGTCCCTGTCTGCGGTCAGTTCTGCGGTTCTTTTAATAATATTGCCCATGAGGCCGACTGCATCCATATTGATTCCGGCTTTTGTTGTAGCAACATTTATTGAGGAGCAGACTTTTTCCGTGCGGGCAAGGGCTTCAGGAATAGAGTTCATAAGCTTCAAATCCCCTGGCGTTGCTCCTTTGTGGACGAGGGCGCTGA